>JAIEQN010000178.1 GCA_019747685.1 Gemmataceae bacterium | reverse complement strand
GGTTACCCGCACGGCCGCCGCGGGCGGCGGCCCCCTGTTCCGGTTGGGGGTCGGGGGGCCGGCGGGGGCGCGGGCCCTGGGGGGGGCCGGCCCGCTCCGGGCGGGGGTTAGCGCGGCGGTCCGCCGGGGCCGGGTCAAGGGCGTGTGCGCGGGCTGCGGGGGCGGCGGGTGCCGGGCGTGCGGGGGACTGGGGTTCGTCCCCGAGGGACGCACCGGACGACGGGGGCTGACCGGCGGCGACAATGACGGCGGCCCGGGGTGGTGAGCCCCGGGCCGGGTCGTTTCGCCACCACCCGGGCGGGCGGCTCAGCCGGGGCCGTCGTACCCGTCCACCAGCCGGCGGATCAGCCCCTCGGCCGCCGGCCCCTCGGGCGGCGGGGCGCCGTCCGGCTCGTCGTCCTCGATCTCCTCGACGGCCCCGAACCGGCGGCGGTACTCGCCCTGGGCCTCATCGAACGGGCTGGAGTCCTCCCCCCGCGCCTTCGCCGCGGCCGACAGCTCGCTCAGGAGGGTGGTGTAATCGCTGCTGTACCCGCCCGGCGGGTTCATCGCGGTCCTTTCTGGGCGTCGCGGCGGTTCCGGTCGGCGACGTACCGCTTCAGGGCCTCCATGCTCGGGCTGCCGTCGGCCAGGTCGAAGTGTAGGTCGATCCCAGACCCGTGGTCCTCCCACGCCTTCGCCCCGCCCGGCAGGCCCATCAGCTTGAGTACCGATCCGGCGGGGCCGGGAACTCGGAGGCGTCGACCAGCAGGTCGGTCGCGCTGGGCCCCGGCACGCCGGTGATGAGGCTGGACTGGGGCGGGTCGGCCGGCTCGATCCCGCCGGGTCCTTTGACTTTGGCCATCGTGTACTCTCCGAAGGGGGGTCAGTTGGCGGCCGGGTAGATCCCGCCGGCCGCCGAACGGTCCTTCCGCCGGGCCAGGATGCCGGCCAGCACGTCGTCGGCGTCCTCGGCCCCCAGGGCGTCGAGGATCTTGTTCAGCCCGAGCAGCTTGATGACCGCGAGCGAGGCCGCAACCTTGTCGCGGGTCTTGGCGTCGTCGTCGGCGATCACACTCATCAGGAACAGGTACTGGGCGGTCAGCGGGTCGGCGGCCGGGTCCTTCCCCCGGAGGGCGTCGAACGCCCGCCGCTGGGCGGCCCCGATCAGCCTGTAACCGACATCCCGACTTAACCCGAACTCGCGGCAGAGCGAGTCGCAGACGCGGCTCAGGAACACCCGCCGACCCAACAGCTCGGTCGCCCGGTCGAGCTGGTCGTCGGTGAACTCGGTCGGCGGCCGCCCGCCCTTCGCCCTCCCGCTCATGACCCGCCCCGCGTGGTACGCCTTCCCGGAAACCCTAACCGCGGTCGCCCTTTTAAGGGGGGTAGTTGGATAGTTCCCGGCCGCTCACCGGGCCCTTGTTTTACGGGGGCCGAAAACGCCAATAATCCGCACCCCGTCACCCTCCCCGACCCCGACCGACACCCGACCCCGCAACCACGCCCGGGCGGTGCGGTCGCCGGCGTCCGCGGCCTGCTGGACGACGGCCAACATCGAGGCCTCGCCGTCGTCGGGCCGCACCTCGGTCCGCTCGAACGCCTTCGCCGTCACGTCCCCCGACCCGGTACGGTCCCGCAGCGCGGCCCGAAGCCGTTCGGCCTTGACCCGGGCGGCGGCCCGGTCGTCGCGGGCGGGCGTGGTCACGGGTCGGGGCCTCCGGCCGTCGGGGTCCAGCCGAGGATGAGCGACGGCCCCGGGTCGGGGTCGGCGCCGGCCCGGTGGTCGGGCAGGTCGAACGGCTCGCCGGTCGGGTCCCCGAGGTCGCTGGTGATCTCGACCAGGACGGCCGGGCGGCCCTGCTCCCGGCGGGTGTGGTACGTCCCGCCGTTCTTTAACCGGCGGCCCTCCCGCCGGCAGTCCCCGGCGACCGACGGCTTGGCCCACCCGCGGAACTGGCCGTCCGGGTCGCCGCCCTCCGGGACCAGGGCGGGGTCGAACTCCCGGGCCTTGCGGATGACGGCCAGGGCCGCCACCTGCTCCAGGTCGGCCCGCTCCTGGGACCGGCGGCCGAACCGGTAGTGCCGGCTGACCCCGCGGGCGATCCGGGCCGACCAGTCCAGGTGGCCCAGCGGGTCGATGACGGCGGCGGGCCTCATGCCCGGCCGATGCCACCCCCGGCCAAAGCGACAATCCCTCGGTCATCTCTCTGGGAGATGCCGGTGTGGGGTGCCGGTGTTCGGGGGCGTGGGGTGCTGGCCGCGTTGAAGGGGCCGGTTCGGGGCTTACTGCCGCAGCTTTTGCCGGCCTGGGGCCGGGATGACCAGTTGGACCGGGACGTCTGTCGCTTGTGCGGGGGCCTCGGCGTCGCCGCCGGGCTTGTCCACTACCCGCCCGTTGCCCGGGGAACCACCGCCGGGCGGTGGAGCTGCGTTTGGCCCGTACTTCGACCCCGCCCGGGGGAGGTTAGAACCCCGGTCGGCTGCGGCACCGCCTTTGGGTGAGGGACCACCAGCGGCCGGCCCGCCCGACTTCCGTTTTCGCCCCCACCCGGGGGCCGGGATGACGTCCGTCGCGTACTCGCAACCCGCCCGGCCCCGCGGCCGGGATCGACGCCGACCTACTTCCCTCTCGCCGGGGTTCGCCCCGGCAGTTCCCCCGCCCGGTGGCGAGCCCGGGTCGCGCGCACGGGGTACTCGTCCGGCGGCCGGTGGACCGGCCCCGGCAGCGTCCAGTCGTGGTCGCCGACGGGCAGACCCGCGGCGGCCGCCAACAGCTCCTGGCACCCGGCCCGGACGGCGGCCAGGTCCTCCGACACGAGCCCGGCGACGACCCGCCGGCTCGGCCGATCCAGGGCCGGGTGGCCCGGGTCAAGTTTCTTCCGCTCGATCTCGACCTGGCACCCCCGCATCAGGGCGAAGGCGGCGAGCAGGTCCCACGGCTCGGGGGCGCTGGTCATGGGCGTCGGGCGGCCTCCTCGGAGTCGTCCCACGGCAGCCCGAGCGGCAGGTCGGCGGCCCCGGCGGTGTCGTCGGGACCGGCCTCGGCCACGAACCCGTCATCAGCACACGCCGTACACCCCGCCCCGCCGCAGCCGGCGCAGACGTGGCGCGGGCGGGTCAGCCGGAACGCCCGGACCATCCGGGTGAGGTCCGGACATTCCCAGCCCTGCGTCACGGTCCCGGTCCGGGGGCTCCGCCGGTCCACCGGGCGGACGTACAGGACACCGCCTTCCACCCAGCGGCGGAGCTTCGCCGACCCGCGTAGCTTCAGCAGCTTCTCCAGCACCACCGCCGCCTCCCGGAGGTGGCGGATCGCCTGATCGAACAGTAGCCGCTCGGCCTCGAACCGCCCCGGCCGGGCCTTCCCGGAGAGGTGGTCCGGCAGCGGGGCCGCCGGCAGCGGGGCGTCCTCCGGCGGGCTGGCCGTCCACGCCGGGCCGTCGTCGGTGTCGTCGCCGACCCGCGCGGGTTGGGGCGGCGGCGGTTCGGGGACTGGCGACGGCGTAGCCGTCGTCGGACTAACAACGACTCGGGGAAAGGTTTGACCTTTCCCCGAGTCGTTGTTAGAACAACCGGGCGTCGGGGCCGGGTCGGTCAGCTTGCCGTGGTGGATGACCTTGCCGAGCGACCTGACCACCTCGGAGACGGTGTCGGGGTGGACGCCGCACTCGGCGGCCGCGTGCCCCCGGAACCCGCCCTCGCCCCGCTCCCGGGCGTGCCGCTCGGCCCGCCTCACGGCGTCCGGGTCGGCCAGGAAGTCGGCGACCGCCTTCGCCCGGCTGGCCTTGTCGCGGGGCTGGCCGTGGCGGGCGTTCTCGCCCCGGGCGTACCGGCGGGCGTCGGCGAACGTCCCTGGGTAGACCAGGCACTCGACGGAGGCCGACCCGCGGCGACGATGAGCCTCACCACGGGTGAACCCGCCGAACACCCAGTACCGCTCCGTCTTCTCGCCCCGGTCCTCGCAGACCACCTCCAGCGGCGGGAACTCGTGGCCGTTGGCCAGGAGGGCGGCGTACTCGGCCGCCGCCTCCTCCACGAAGAGTTGGCCGGGCGGGAGTGCCCGCATCTGCAACCGCGGGTCGAAGCTTAACCGCTCCAGCGGCACCCACTCCCGTGTCCCCGTCGGGCGGTTGGCCGTAGCTTGCGTCCCGGCGGCCGCGTGGATATGATTCACTTCGTCCGACCCCCAAGGCCTCGGACACCGATCGGCCGCGGGCTACACTCCCGCGGCCGGTCCCACTTCTGTGCCCTTCATCCGGACAGATGCCACAAGCCGCCCGCGCGGGCAGAACCATCCCCGATGCAACGGCGGCCCGACGCCGACCCGACAGGTCAACAGGGGGCCGGCCCATCGGCCGTGAGGTGAGGGAGGAGGTCGCCGAGGACGCCGGCTACGAGGTCGGGCGGGACCCCGCGGTCGCACCCGCGGAGCTGGCACAGGCGGGCCTTCTGGTACAGCTCGTTGGCGCGGCGGATGAGGTCGGGCGGCAGGACGGCGGCGGGTGGGGGCGGGCTGGCCGTCCAGAGGGGGGTATCGCCGTCGGCGTCGGACGTGACCGGGGGCGGACCCGGGGGCGGGACGGTCAGTCCGGCGGCCGTTGGTGTTTGTGCGGGCCGCACAGGCTCTGTCCGCGGTACGACCTTGCCAGCATGGACGCGGAGGCCGAGGGCGGTCAGGGCGTCGGTGACGGTACTCCGGCCCACCCCGCAGGCGGCGGCCACGGCCTCGTGGACGCCCTTCCCGGCCGCGCACACCCGGGCCACCAGGGCGGGGTCGGCCAGCAGGGCGGCCACCGCCTTCCGCTGGTCTCCTGGCGACCGCCGGAGGCCGTGCCGGGCGTTCTCCCCGAGCGCCCGGAGCTTCGCGTCGGTGTAGGTGCCGGGGTGGATCAGGCACGGGACCGACGGCCGCCCGACCCGGCGGTACGCCTCCCCCCGGTGGTAGCCGGCGTAGACCCAGTACCGGGCGTCGCCGGCGGAGCGGTCTTCCACCACCCCGAGCGGGTCGGCGAACTCGCCCCCGTCGGCCAGGTGGGCGGCGTAGTCGGCCGCGGTCTCCTCGTCGTACAGCTTGCCGCCCGGCAGGTCCCGCAGTTGTAGCCGCGGGTCGAAGGTCAGCCGCTCCAGCGGCAGGTATTGCCGCACCGGCTCCGGCCTGTCGGTCAGTCCCACACCCCCCGCCTTCCGGGATCGGCCGTCCTGCCGCTAGGGTCGTCCCGTGCGTCCGCCGTCGTCCACACGGATCATACGCCCCCGCCGGTGGCATGGACAGGCTTTCACAGGTGCTACACCCGATCACCCGGCCCGGCCGGGGGTTGCACCGCCGGCCAGGTTCCGGGCCAGCAGGGCGACCAGAGCGGCCCGCGGGATCAGGGTCTTCTTCCCGAGCTTGACCACCGGCAGCTCGCCGGCCTTCATCTTCTCGAACAGCACCGTCCGCCCGACCCCGTAGACCTCCACCGCCTCCTTCACCCCGACCGCCCCGTCCGCCAAGAGAGCCTTGTGCCGGGCCATCCGGTCGGCCAGGTCGTCCAACAGCCGGTCCCGCTCCTTCCTCGTCATCGCCGTTCCCCTCCGTCGGCCGCCGGTGTACGCTCTGGTTCGTGCGGACGCCGGCGACGCCCGGCCGATGCCACCGGGGGTGAGGACGTGGCGAAGACGAGGAAGCGGAAGGGGCGGGCCCCCCGCGGCGGGGGCAGCGTGTTCTTCTCCCGGTCGAAGGGTTGCTGGGTCTGGAAGGCCGTCACCGGGCACAGGCCCGACGGGTCGGTCAGCTACACCCAGGGCCGGGCCCGCTCCCAGGCCGAGGCCCTCCGCAAGCGGCAGGCGGCCGAGAAGGGGGGCCGCCGGCCCCACGCCGAGCGGCTGACGGTCGCGGCCCACCTGGACCACTGGCTGTACGACGTGGCGAAGCCGAACACCCGGCCGAACACCTGGACCCGGTACGAGCAGGTCGTCCGTCTCCACCTGGCCCCCCGGGTCGGCGGGGTTCCGCTCCGGAAGTTGGAGGTGGCCGGCGTTACGACCCTGTGGGCGGACATGGCCCGGGACGGGGTCAGCCCGGGGAACATCAAGAAGTGTTCGGAGGTCCTGGCTACCGCCCTGGAAGTGGCCGTCGCCGAGGGGCGGATCGACACCGCCCCGACCCGCTCCGCCGCCAAGCCGGCCGTCCCGGACGAACCCGTGGGGGTGTTCACCGACGACGAGGCGAAAGCCATCCTGACCGCGTGCGACGGCCACCGGCTCGGGCCGCTGTTCAAGCTGGCCGTCGGGACCGGTGCCCGGCAGGGCGAACTACTCGCCCTGGAAGCCGCCGACTTCGACCTGGCCGCCGGGACGATGAGCATCACCAAGATGTTCGACCAGGGCAAGGACGGGTTCCGGCTGCACCCGCCCAAGAGCAAGAACGGGGTGCGGACGATCGGGCTGCCGGCGTTCGCCCGCGATGCGGTCCGCGACCACCTGGCCGGCCGGGGTCCGGGGCCGGCCTTCACGTCCGCCGCCGGCACCTACCTCGGCAGGAGCAACCTGGTCCGCAACGACTGGGCCGGGCTGCTGAAGGCCGCCGGTGTTCCCTACCGCAACTTCCACGTCCTCCGGCACACCCACGCCTCACGGCTGTTGGCCGACGGTGTGGACCCGGCCGAGGTCGCCCGGCGGATCGGCGACCGGATCGAAACCGTGATGCGGACCTACGCCCACTGGATGCCGGTCCGCCGGGACACGGCCGCCCGGGTGGACGCCATCTACGGTCCGGCGAAGAAGCCGGCCAAGAAGAAGACCCCGGGGAAGTCCCGGGGCCTATAAGGTGGCGGTAAGGTGGCGGGCGTGTAGTGCCGTCGTCGTAACCCTAGAGCCACCTGAGAGATTCGAACTCTCGACCCCCGCTTTACGAAAGCGGTGCACTACCGCTGTGCTAAGGTGGCGCGGACGCGATCGCCCAACCCCCTCAAGTTTACCGGCCGGTCGGCCCCGCGACTATGGTACTTTCCCGGACCCGCCCCGCGGCCCACGGGTTCGCGGCCGGACGGCCGGCGGCGGTATCATGCCCCCATGCTCGACCCGGACCGACCCGCCCTGATCCTCGCCCCGATGGAGGGCGTCACCGACGCCCCGATGCGGGCCGTCATGGGCGAATCCGGGGCCTTCACCTCCGCCGTCTCCGAGTTCCTCCGGGTCAGCCACAGCGTCCTGTCCCCGGCCGTCGTCCGCCGCCACGTCCCGGAACTGCTCGCCGGCGGCCGCACCCCGACCGGGTTGCCCGTCCAGGTGCAGTTGCTCGGCGGCGATCCCGGCCGGGTGGCCGCGTCGGCGGCCGTCACCCACGCCGCCGGGGCCGCGGCCATCGATTTGAACTTCGGCTGCCCGGCCCCGACCGTCAACCGGCACGACGGCGGGGCCACCCTGCTCAAGCACCCACACCGCATCCGGGCCATCGTGGCCGCCGTCCGGGCCGCCCTGCCCTGCTCCGTTCCGGTTTCGGCCAAGCTCCGGCTCGGGTGGGACTCGGTCGGTCCGGTCGACGAGAACGCCGCGATGGCCGCCGAGGGCGGGGCGAGTTGGATTACCATCCACGCCCGCACCCGAACCCAGGGTTACGCCCCGCCGGTCTACTGGGACCGGATCGGCCGGGTCCGGGAACGGCTGGGCATCCCGGTCGTGGCCAACGGCGACATCCGGACGCTGGACGACTTCCGCCGGTGCCGGGACGAGACCGGCTGCCGTCACTTCATGATCGGCCGCGGCGCACTGGCCGACCCCCGGTTGCCCCGGCGGGTCGCCGCCGCTCTCGGGCTGATGCCGCCGGACCCCGACGCGGGCCGGCCGATCGACTGGCCGGCCGAGCTGCGGCGGCTGGCCGACCGGATGTCCGCGGCAGTGGCCGGCCGGCCGGACCGGGTCGTCCACCGGCTCAAGCAGTGGCTGAGTCTGGCCGCCCGGTTCGGGACGTTCGCCGGGTTCGACGCGGTCAAGCGGGCGGCTACCGTGGGCGAGCTGTTCGCCGGCCTGGTCGGACGCCCGCCGGAGCCGGACGGCCGCCGTCGGCCGGCGGAGGTCCCGGCCGCGGACGGGTGCTGCACGGCGGGCTGGTAAGAGAACGGCCGCCCGGGTCGTACCGCTTTTGCCGTTTACACGGCCTCGGTTCCGTGCAGAATGGATGTCGCCCGACGAATGCGACCGGTTCCGCCCCCTTGAGACCTCACCGAGGACCCGCCGTGCGCCAGCCGCCGACAACTTGCCGCCCGATCCGGTCGCCCCTCCGCATCGAAACCCTCGAAGACCGGAGCCGGCCGGCCGGCGGGGTGCTGTACTGGAACGACATCGCCCTGGCCGCCGTCGCCGCCGACCACGGCGGGGCGTACGCCCCGGAGAACGGCGGCCCGGTCAAGGGGGCCCGGGCCCTGGCCATCGTCCAGGCCGCGGTGTACGACGCGGTCAACTCGATCGACCGGACCCACGCCCCGTACCGGTTCCAGGTCGCGGCCCCCCGCGGGGCGTCGATCGAGGCGGCCGCCGCCCGGGCCGCCCACGACACCCTGGCCGCCCTCTACCCGACCCAGAAGGCGACGTTCGACGCCGCCCTGGCCCAGGACCTGGCCGCCATCCCGCCCGGCCGGGCCCGGCTCGGGGCCGGGGTCGGGGCCGAGGTCGCCGCCCGGATGCTGGCCTGGCGGGCGAACGACGGGAACGAGCTGATGGTCGATTACATGGTGAACCCGGACCCCGGCCACTGGGGCTCGGACCCGACCCACCTCGGCCGGAACGCCCTCGGGCCGGAGTCGGGGCGGGTCCTCCCGTTCACCCTGTCGAGCGTCGAGGACTACCTCGCCCCGCCCCCGCCGGCCATGACCTCGGCCGAGTACGCCGCCGCGTACAACGAGCTGGTCGCCCTCGGCGGGGACGGGGTCACCACCCCGACCGGCCGGACCCCGGAGCAGACCGAGATCGGCCTCTTCTGGGGGTACGACGGCCAGCCCGGGCTGGGGGTGCCGCCCCGGATGTACAACCAGATCACCCGCACCATCATCGCCCGGCAGGGGACGGATCAGATCGACGCGGCCCGGCTCCTGGCCCTGGTCAACCTGGCCCAGGCGGACGCCGGCATCGCCGGGTGGTACACCAAGTACGAGTACGACCTGTGGCGGCCGGTCACGGCCATCCGCCGGGGCGACGAGGACGGCAACCCGGCCACCGTCGGCATCCCGGACTGGACCCCGCTGGGCGCCCCGGCGGACAACGGCAACGGGACCAACTTCACCCCCCGTTCCCGGCCTACGTGTCCGGCCACGCCGTCTTCGGGGCGGCCGCCTTCCGGGCCATCGCCAACTTCTACGGGACCGACGCCATCCCGTTCACCTTCGTGTCGGACGAGTTCAACGGGATCACCCGGGACCAGAACGGGGAGGTCCGGCCGCTCCGGCCGCGGAGCTTCGAGACGCTCAGCCAGGCGGCCGCGGAGAACGCCCGCAGCCGCATCTACCTGGGCATCCACTGGGCGTTCGACGCCAGCCAGGGGATCGCCCTGGGGAACCGGATCGCCGACGCCATGTCGGCCAACTTCCTGCTGCCGGTCCCGGACCACCGCCGGTACGCGGTCGGGGCCGGCGCCGGCGGCGGGTCGCGGGTCCGGCTGATGGATTCGGCCACCGGCCGGCCGGTGCTGGACACGTTCGCCTTCCCGGGGTTCTCCGGCGGGGCCCGGGTGGCGGCCGGGGACGTGACCGGGGACGGCGTGCCGGACCTGGTGGCCGGGGCCGGGGCCGGCGGCGGCCCGCACGTCAAGGTGTTCGACGGGGCCACCGGGGAGGTCGTCCGCAGCCTCCTGGCGTTCGCCCCGGACTTCCGCGGCGGGGTGTGGGTGTCGACGGGGGACGTGGACGGGGACGGGGTGGCCGAGGTCGTCGTCGGGGCCGGCGAGGGCGGCGGGCCGCACGTCAAGGTGTTCGGCCGGGACGGGGCCGTCGTCCGCGAACTCATGGCATTCGACCCCGGCTTCCGCGGCGGCGCCCGGGTGGCGGCCGGGGACGTGGACGGGGACGGCTTGGCGGACTTGGTGGTCGGGGCCGGCCTCGGCGGGACGGCCCACGTCAAGGTGTTCGACGGGGCGACCGGGGCCGAGGCCCGCAGCTTCCTGGCCGACGCCCCGTCGCTCGCCGACGGCGTCTACGTGGCCGCCGGGGACGTGGACGGGAACGGCCGGGCGGACATCGTCACCGGGGCCGGCGGGTCGAACCGGGTCCAGGTGTTCGCCGGCGGTGGGGAGGTGATGCAGAGCTTTGCCGCCTTCGCCCCGTCGGTCCGGCCGGCGACGGGTGGCGTGCGGGTCGGGGCGGCGGACGTGGACGGGGACGGCCGGGCCGACCTGCTAACCGCGGCCGGGCCGGGCGACGCCCCGGTGGTCGAGTGCCGCAACGCGACCGACCTGGCCCAGCTCGAGCGGATGTACGCCTTCGAGCCGGAGTTCCTCGGCGGCGTCCACGTCTGACCGGCCCGGGCGGGGAGCGGGGGATGCCACCCCCCCTCCCCCCCTGTTTTTTCGCGGACCGGCCGACCGCGGATTTTCCCTACGATTCCAGGCGATTCTGCGCCGGGCGAGTTTGGCCGGGCTGCTGTGCTCGGCCGTCCGTCGCGGCCGAACTCGTTGCCCGCAGACCGGTTGGGTGGCGGCCGGAACAGTACCGTACCCTGTCGTGCTCGGCAGCCGCCCCGCCGGATCGCGGCCGGACGCCGCGGCGGGCGGATTTGTACACTTGTACGCTACGTTCCCGTCCGGCGAAGTCAAATGAAAAATCGCGGCCGGGCGGTCAGGCGGTGGCCTGGGCCCGCCGGCGGGCGTACCCGAGCAGCCCCAGCCCGCCGGCTGCCAACAGCCCGACGCTCGCCGGCTCCGGGACCGCCTGGGCGGTGAGCGAGTAGTTGTCGAAGTACGCGGTGTACTGGTCCCGGGTGATCCCCGGCGGGGCGTCCTCCGGAAGAAACACCGCCACGACCAGCGATCCGCGGCGGACGACGCCGTCCGACGGGCCCGCGAACGGCGTCGTCCCGAGCAGCGCGCCGTCCAGGTAGTACCCGAACGTCTGGTTCACGAAGTTCGCCTCCAGCCCCAGGTTGTAGTACGTGCCGAGGCTGACGGCCGTGCCGAACAGGTAGGCCTCGGACGGGTCCACCCCGTACCCGTAGATGTGGCCGTCGGACGAGACGGTCAGGCTGACGAACTGGCCGTCCCCGAGCACCAGGTTGACGTTCGCGCTGACGAAGTCGCCCGTCGGCCGCGGGTCCGTCTGGTCGAGCAACGGCCCGTCGAGCCGGACATCGGCCTGGAGCCGGACGACCGGCAGCCCGGCCCCGACGGCGTCGAAGTTGACCGAGGCCGACGGGCGGTACGACCCGACGGCATCGTACCCGTTCGCCCGTAGGAACTCGTTCGGCACCATGTCCGCCCCCAGCACCCGCACCCCCTGGAGCCCGGTGCTCGGGGCGGCGGTCGAGATGGTGGCGGCGTCCGGGCTCGTGAAGTCCGGACTGACCCACCCGTCCTGGCCGGTCAGGACCGACCCGGCCGCGAACGGCGGGTCCTCGAACCCGGTCGCGTAGATCACTCCGGCCCGGGCCGGCCCGGCGGCCAGCCCGACCAACACCGCCGCGGACATCAGCGCGCGCACGCTCATCGGCAACCTCCACTTGAGGCAACGGGCGGCCCGGAACCCGACCCGCCGCCCCGGGCCGAGGGCGGCGGGTGATCGCACCCGGAAGGTGGGTTACTTCTTCGGCCGCGGGGGCGGGGCGACGAACCGGTACTTGGCCCGCTCGGCCCGCCACCGGGCCGCCTCGGCCGGCTGGTTCGTCGCCGCGGACAGCTCGACCAGCCGGTCCAGGGCCTCGGGGATGCGGGTCGATCCCGCCGGCGGGATCGACTTCTCCCGCTGCTTCATGCCCTCGTAGCCCGTCACCAGCAGCGGCCCGGCCTCGGCGTACTTCTTCTGGCCCACGAGCGCCCCGCCGAACAGCGACCGGGTGTTGAACGTGGTCCAGACACCGGGCTGCGTCTTCTCGCGGATGGCCAGGCAGTCGCGGAGCAGCGGTTCGGCCTCGGCGAAGGCGTCGGCCTGGAGCAGCGACAGGCCGAACCGGGCCAACTCCCCGGCCAGTTGTGGGCTGTTCTGGGGCCACCGCTTGCGGGCTTCGGAGAACAACCGGACCGCCTTGGCCGCCTCGCCGGCTTCGGCGTAGGCACCGAGCAGGTTGTTCATGGTGAGGAGCGTGTGCGGGGGTGGTCGGGGCCGAGCTTGGCTTTCTGGAGCGCGAGCGTCTCCTCGAGCAGCGGCACGGCCTTGCCGTGTTCACTGGCCGCCCGATACACCACGGCGAGGTTGTTCATGCTGATGAGGGTGCTGGGGTGTTCGGCGCCGAGTACAACCTTCTTGAGCGCGAGCGTCTGCTCGTACAGCGGCACGGCCTTGCCGAACTCCCCGGCCGTCCGATACGCCTCGGCGAGGTTGCTCATGGCGACGAGCGTGCGGGGGTGGTCGGGGCCGAGCTTGGCCGTCTGGGCGTCCCGCAACCGCTCGTGCAGGGCGACAGCGTCGGCCGCCCGCCCGGCGGCGGCGTACGCCACGGCCAGGCTGTTCCCGGCGTTGAGCGCTTCCTCGTCGTCGGCCCCGAGGGCCGCCTGCCGCACCCGGTAGGCCCGCTCGAGGAACTCGACCGCCCGCTTGTACTCCCCCACCCCGCGGTAGTTCACCCCGATCATCCAGCACAGGTCGGCCTCCGTCCGCGGGTCCTGGTCGGTGCGTCCCTTCAGCTTCTCCGCCCCCCGGTCGAGCAGTTGCCGAAGGGCCGTGTCCTTGGTCAGCACGAACTCGCCCGCCCCGCCGAACCGCCCTTGCCCCTCGACGCTCGTGAGCGCGAAGAAGTCGTTTTGGACGAAGTCGGCGATGGCCTGGGCGTACTGCCGCTGCCGCTCCTTGGCGTCCCGCTCCCGCACCGCCTGCTCTCGGGCCGCCATCTCGGCGGCGGCGGCCCGCTCGGCCGCCTCCCTCGCCACCCGCTCACCCTCGGCTCGGTCGGCCTCGGCCTGCCGCGCCACGTCCGCAGCATCCCGCTGCCGCCGGGCCTCGACCAGCCCCCAGGTCGTCCCGGCGATGCCGAGGACCAGGGCCGCCGCCACCAGCCCGGCGGCCGTCACCGCCGCCCGGTGCCGGCGGACGAACGTCCGCACCCGGTACGCCCGGCTCGGTGGGGCCGCCTGCACCGCCTCCCCGGCCAGGTACCGCTGCACGTCCGCCGCCAACCCGTTGGCCGTCTCGTACCGCCGGGTCCGGTCCTTCTCCAGGGCCTTCATCACGATCCAGTCCAGGTCCCCCTTGACCAGCGCCGCCAGCCGCCGCGGCTCGGTGTGCCGGTTGGCCGCGATCGTCGGCAGGGCGTCGGCGGTCGAGAGCTTCTGGCTCGGCCGGGGCGGGTCCACCTCCCGGACGATCCGCAGCACCTCCAGGAGGGCCGCCTTGCCCAGGCTCCTGCGGTCCACCGGGGTGGTGCCGGTCAGCAGCTCGTACAGCAGGACCCCGAGGGCGTAGATGTCGGAGCGGGTGTCCACGTCGAGCTGGTTGAAGCCGGCCTGCTCGGGGGACATGTACTCGGGCGTCCCGACCACCGCCCCGAACCCGGTCATCAGCGTCTTGTCCGTCAGCGGCTGGCCGGCGGCTTTCGCCACCCCGAAGTCGATCACCTTCGGGACCGGCCGGTCGTCGTACAGGGCCACCAGCACGTTGTTGGGTTTGATGTCCCGGTGGATCACCCCCTTCTGGTGGGCATGTTGAACGGCCTGGCAGACCGGCACGAAGAGTTCCAGGCGTTCTCTCGGCGTGAGCTTGCGGTCGTCGCAGAACTTGGTGATCGGCACCCCCTTGACCAGCTCCATCACGAAGTACGGCCGGCCGTCGGGCGTGGCCCCGGCGTCGTGGACCTTGGCGATGTGCGGGTGGTCCATCAGCGCGAGGGCCTGCCGTTCGGCCTCGAACCGGGCCAGCACCGCCCGCGAGTCCATCCCCTCGCGGATCAGCTTGACCGCCACCGGCCGGCGGACGGGTTCGGTCTGCCGGGCCATCCAGACGGCCCCCATCCCGCCCTCGCCGATCGGCTCGACCAGCTTGTACTTCCCGCCCAGGACCGCACCGGCTCCCGCGGCCGACGGGTGGTCGGCGGTGGTCTCGGGCGTGCGGGGTCCCGGCGCCGTCCGCGTCGGGGCGGCCGCGGCCGGGCCGGCGGTGCCGGTGGCGTCC
>JAIEQN010000390.1 GCA_019747685.1 Gemmataceae bacterium | reverse complement strand
TGCTTCTCCTGCCGCTCGGGCTCGGCCGGCGGGGGCGTCAGCCGGACCCGCTTCGGCTTCGACCGGCCGACGTTCGGGTCCGGCTCCGGGCCGGGCTTGGTCCGGTTGTCGGTCGCCTCCAGCCAGTACTCCAGCACCATGTCGGTCTTGAGTTCGACCGGGTTGCCGCGGGTGTCGGTCAGCTTGGTGAAGTCGACCGAGTCCTTGACCTCCAGGCTCTTCGGCCAGGTGCCGTCGGCCGCCCGGCGGAACGACTTGCCGCCCTGGTACGGCCTCGGGGCCAGCGGCTTCTCGGCCGGCTCGACCAGCTTCAGCCGCAGGGTGACGGCGTCGATGCCGAAGTCGTCGCCGACCCGGCCGTCCACCTCCAGATGGCCGTTCGCCGGGAGGGCGACCTCGTCTTCTTTCGGCTCGACGACCTCGACCTGCGGGGCGAAGTCCTCGATGATCCGGATGCCGAACGGCGGCGACTCGGGGGCGCGTTCGCCCTCGTTCGAGGTGAACCCGAGCCGGTAGCCGCCGGGGGCCATCAGCACGAACTCGAACCGCAGGGCGTCCGGCCGGCCCGGGACCGGCACCCCGGCGACCGGCTCCGCCGTCGGCGGGTCGAAGGACAGCCGGCCGCCCTTGACCGCCCGGCTGGTCTTGCCGGTCAGGGTGACTTTCGTGCCGCGGTAGCCCTCCAGGTGGGCGTCGGTGGAGGTGGCCGGCGGCCGGCGGACGTAGGCCGGGAACTCGTAGGCCACCTCGAAGTCGGTGAACTTGGGGACCGACCGGACCGTCACCCGGTGCTCGGCCGTCTCGTGGTCCCCGCCGGCGACCTTGTACCACACCCCGTTGCGGATCAGCGTCTCCGGCACCCGGGCCTGCCAGTCCCGGCTCGACTCCGCCTGCTCCAGCGGCAGGTCCTCGTAGTCGCCGTCGGGGGTGTGCCGCAGGAGCACCCGCAGCCGGTCCGGGGCGTCGGCGCTCGGCACCTTCCCGCCGACGTGGACCCGGACCGTGACCGACTGGCCGGCGGTGACGGTGATGTCCCCGCCCGGCGGGTCGAGCAGGTCGATCCGGGTGCGGGTGGCGATCGGGTCGGACGAGAACGGGACGAAGGCCCGGCCGAGGAGGGACGTGAACTGGGTCGGGCGGAAGACGAAGAAGAGGACGACGAGGGTGAGCAGCAGGGCGACGGCGGCCCCGCCGGCCCAGAGCAGGGAGCGGTGGTCGACGGCCCGGTTCAGGTCGGCCTCGCGGGCGGCCTCGGCGGCCCGGGCGGTCATCGCCGCCCGGACGGCGTCCGGCACGTCGGCCCGGTCCCGGGCCTCGACGTACCCGCTGACGGTGTTCTTCGGGTCCTCGATGGTCCGCTCGACCTGGACGGCGGCGTAGAGCGGGTTGACCCGGCGGAGGAGCGGCCGGACGAGGGTGAGGTAGCCGACGCCGGCGGCGGCCAGGGCGAACCCGGCGAGCCCGAGCTGGCGGGCCCACTCGGGCAGGACGAGGGCCTTGTCGAGCAGGATCATCCCGGCGGCGTAGGCCAGGCCGGCGGCGGCCAGGACGAGCCCGCCGAAGGCCAGGTCGTGGGCCCGGATGCGGGCCGTCGCCTGGGCGATCTGGTCGTCCACCTCCGACCGGACCGCCCCGGCCGGGTCCCGCCGCTCGGCAACCGTCGCCATGCGAAGTCTCCAGACGAAGGCCGCGGGCCGCCGCCCCGGTCAGCGGACGGCCCGCCTCCTCTTCCATTCGTCGGCGAAGACGATCCATCCGCCGACGAGGACGGTTACGAATACCGCGGCCCCGAGGCCGAGGCCGCCGACCACGACCCACTCCCGCCAGGTGGTCGCCCCGCCGGCCCGGAGTACGGCCACCCGGGCGAATGCCGTGGCGGACAGGCCGGCCCCGAGCGTACCCACCAACTGGGACGCGACCCGCTCCCAGTCGGTCATCTCGGCGATCGGCTTGCCCCGACCGCCCGGCATGACCCGCCCCCGGCGCGCGACAGCCCCGGGTATTGTACCCCCTTCCGGCGGCCGCCGCGAGCGGGCGGTCGGGGCGTTACAACCGGTTCGGGCGAGCCGGGAGCGTGAGCGACCGGAGGGACAAGCTCCGGTCGCGCACGCTCCCGGCTCGCCAGCTCATGCCCGGGGCACGCCGACACACGCTCCGGGGCACGCCCGGAAGGCTAACCCCCGCCAGGACCAATACCCGTACCACGTCGCCGCCGTTGGCGGCCGAACCCGTTCCCCGGCAACGATTCCGGCGGCAACCGCCGGCCGGACCGGTTACAATGGCCGGGAAAGCCTCTCCGGCGGGGGTTCGGTCATGGAGGTCGGCGAGACGATCGGTTCCGGCCCGAACCGGTTCGTGATCACGTCCGAGCTGGGCAGCGGGGCGATGGGGACGGTGTACAAGGCCCTGTTCCACCACGACGGGCGGGTGGCCGACGTGGCCCTCAAGGTGGTGGCCCCGGGGCTGTTGGGCAACGACGGGGCCCGGGCCCGGTTCGACCGGGAGGCGAGCATCCTCAAGCAGCTCCGCCACCCGCACATCGTCCGGCTGTTCGCCACCGGGCGGTTCAAGCGGACCCCGTTCATCGCCATGGAGTTCGTGGACGGGGAGCCGCTGGACCGGGCCCTGGCCCGGCGGAACAAGCTGTCCTGGGAGGAGGTGGCGGCCTACGGCCGGCAGCTCTGCGAGGCCCTCCAGTACGCCCACGAGAAGGGCATCATCCACCGGGACCTGAAGCCGTCGAACCTGATGATCACCCCGGACGGGCAGCTCAAGCTGACCGACTTCGGGATCGCCAAGGACACCGACGTGACCGCCCTGACGGGGGCGAACAGCACCATCGGCACGGCCGCCTACATGTCCCCCGAGCAGTGCAAGGGGGAGCGGAACCTGACCCCGAAGTCGGACCTGTACTCCCTCGGGGTGGTGTTCTTCGAGCTGCTCAGCGGCCGCAAGCCGTTCGCCGCCGACACCACCGTCGAGATGTTCATGAAGCACGTCCACGAGGCCCCGCCGCGGATCGGCAAGATCGTCCCCGGGATGCCGGCCAAGTTCGAGGCCCTGGTGCTGCAGCTGTTGGAGAAGGAGAAGGAGAACCGGCCGACCGACGCCGCCTGGGTCGGGCGGATGCTCGGCGAGGTGGAGGAGGACGCCTTCGCCCGCAAGAGCGCCGGGCTGGACGCGGCCACCGCCCGCCGGGGCGACCGGCCGAAGCGGGGGTCGGACGAGCGGCCGCTGTCCGACGCCGACAAGGACGCCGTCCGGGCCTTGCGGGGGGTGAAGAAGAAGAAGCGGAAGCCGGACCGGGTGCCGGTGTTCGACCGGCCGGCGGTGAAGGCGGCCGCCCTGCTGGCCGGGCTGGCCGGGCTGGCCGGGCTGGCCTACGCCCTGACCCGGCCGCCGTCGGCCGAGAAGCTGGCCGCCGCGGTCGACGCCGCCACCACCCCGGCGGCCCGGCTGGAGGCGGCCGAGGCGTACCTGCGGCGGTACGGCGACGTACCCGGGGAGGCGACCGACCGGGCGGCCGCGGTCTTCCGGGACGGGCAGGCCCGGGACCGGGAGGGGGAGCTGGCCAAGCGGTTCCCGTACCCGAAGCTGCGGGCCGACCCGGACAAGGCCGACCCGGACGCCTACCGGGACGCGATGGACGCCATCCAGGCCGAGCAGGCGGGGCTGCTGGCCGACGCGGCGTTCCTGTGGGAGCGGATCGAGAAGCGGTTCCCGGAGGAGGCCGGGCTGGCGTACACGTTCGACGAGCGGCGGCTGGAGAACGCCCGGCTGGCGTGGGTGGCGGCCAAGCGGCGGCGGGACATCCGGGCGGTCCCGGCCCGGGAGAAGGACATCGACGCCCGGATTTACGACCTCCGGCGGTACGAGAAGGCGGCCCCGGCCGACCCGTCCAACCCGGACGCGGTGGCCCTCAAGGCCCGCCGGGCGGAGCAGGCCGGGGACTGGGAGAAGGCCGGCCGGCTGTGGGACGCGGCCGTCGGGCTGACCGACAAGGACCCGGACCAGCACGTCCTGTACCTGCTGGCCAAGGAGCACCGGCGGGCGGTGGACGCCAAGCCGCCGGCGGCCGACCCGGCCGCCCGCCGGCGGGACGAGGTGCTCAAGCGGGTGGCGGCCGCCGAGGGGCGGGCCCGGGAGCTGAAGAACCCGGGCGAGAACGTGGTCGTCGAGCGGGGCGACTGGGTGCTCCTGCGGATCGCCCTGCGGGAGGTGGCCGAGCTGTACGAGGACGAGGCCGACCCGGCGGTGGCCGAGGCCGTCGGCCGGGCCAAGAAGCTCCTCGCCGCGGTGGCCAAGGAAGGGGACTGAGGATGCACAGGCCGGGAGGCCTGTGCCACCAAGTCCTAGCTCTGGTGCCACAGGCCTCCCGGCCTGTGCAGGAGACTTGTGTTGAACCGGTCCCAGAGCGAGGCGGCGTTCCGGCGGGCGCGCGGGGTCATCCCGGGCGGGGTGAACAGCCCGGCCCGGGCGTTCGGGGCGGTCGGCGGGACGCCCCTGACGGTCGCCCGGGCCGACGGCCCGTACCTCTACGACCTCGACGGGAACCCGTACCTCGACCTGATCGGCTCGTGGGGGCCGATGATCCTCGGCCACTGCCACCCGGCGGTGGTCGAGGCGGTGGAACGGGCCGTCCGGAACGGGTCGAGCTACGGGGCCCCGTGCGAGGCCGAGACGGAGCTGGCCGAACTGGTGGTCGGGGCCGTCCCGTCGGTCGAACTCGTCCGGTTCGTGTCGAGCGGGACGGAGGCGGCGATGAGCGCCGTCCGGCTGGCCCGGGGGGCCACCGGCCGGGACGTGATCGTCAAGTTCGCCGGCTGCTACCACGGCCACGTCGATTCGCTCCTGGTGTCGGCCGGGTCGAGCGCCCTGACGCTCGGGGTGCCGACCAGCCCGGGCGTGCCGAAGGGGTGTACCGCGGACACCCGGGTCTTGCGGTACAACGACCCGCAGGGGCTGGCCGACCTGTTCGCCGCCGAGGGCGACCGGGTCGCCGGGGTGATGCTGGAGCCGGTCGTCGGCAACATGGGCCTCGTCCCGCCGACCGGGGAGTTCCGGGCGGAACTCCGCCGGCTGACCCGGAAGCACGGGGCGCTCTTGATCTACGACGAGGTGATGACCGGCTTCCGGCTGGCCTACGGCGGGGCCCAGGAGCTACTCGGCGACTCGCCGGACCTGACGGTGTTCGGCAAGATCATCGGCGGCGGCTACCCGGTCGGGGCCTACGGCGGCCGGGCCGACGTGATGCGGCACATCATGCCCGCCGGGCCGGTGTTCCAGGCCGGGACGCTCTCCGGCAACCCGGTGGCGATGGCCGCCGGGATCGCCACGCTCCGGGAGCTGAAGCGGAACCCGCCTTACGAGCGGCTGGACCGGATGGGGGCGGCGGTCGAAGCGGGGTTGAGGCAGGCCGCGGCCGGGGCCGGGGTGTCGGCCCAGTTCAACCGGGTCGGGAGCATGTGGACGCTATTCTTCACCCCGACGCCGGTGACGGACTACGACACGGCCCGGACTTCGGACACGAAGCGGTTCGCCCGGTTCTTCTGGGCGATGATGGACCGCGGCGTGTACCTGCCGTGCAGCCAGTTCGAGGCCGCGTTCCTGTCGGCCGCGATGACCGACGCCCACGCCGCCGAGGTCGCCGCCGCCGCCCGGGCGTCGTTGCAGGCGGTCGCCGAAGAACGGTCGTGAACCCACCGCCGGGTTGTGGTATCCTGGTCGGCATGGAAACGACCGAGTACAAGCCCCGGCCGCTGCCCCAGTGGGTCGACCTGACCGGCTTGCCGGATGATTTCGTTTGGACGGTCAAGGTGTTGGTCGCCGGAGCCCGAGAACGGTACAAGACCCCGGCCCCCGACGGTGCCGATCCCCGGATGTTCGCCAGCCGGCCGAACCTCACCGTCGAGGAGTTCGAGAAGCTGCTCGACGAGATGGCGGAGAGAGGGAGGAATGACCCGATCCTGCCGGCCGACTGGTCCCGTGCCGACATCTACGACGACCACGACTGATGGACATCCTCACCGACTCCGGCGTCCTGATCCGGCTCTACCACCGCCCGGACCCGCTGTACCCGGTGATCAACCGGGCGGTCCGGTCGCTCCGCCGGCGTGGCGACGCGCTGGCGGTCGGGTTTCAAAACCTGACCGAGTTTTGGAACGTTTGCACACGGCCGACCACCGCCCGCGGGGGGCTCGGGCTGACGTTCGCCGAAACCGAACATCGGCTGACCCAGGTGGAGGCGGGATTCGTCAGGCTCGGGGAGCCGCCGGCCGCCTACCCCAACTGGCGTCAGCTCGTTACGACCCACCGGGTCCAGGGGAAGCAGGTCCACGACGCCCGGCTCGTCGGCCTCATGCAGGCCCACGGGATCACCCACATCCTGACCCTGAACGGGCCGGACTTCGCCCGCTACCCGGGCCTCGTCGTCCTCGACCCGGCGGCGGTCAACCCGCCGTCGGTCCCGCCGACCCCTTGAGCCGCCGCAACACCTCGTCGTGGACCGGGCCGTTGGTGGCCAGGAGGCCCCGCCGCTGGGAGAAGTCGGCCGCCTGGTAGGCGACCGCGCCGCCGGACAGGTCGGTCACCCGCCCGCCGGCCTCGGTCAACAGGACGTGCCCGGCGCAGATGTCCCAGTCGTAGAAGGCGTCGTAGGTGTTGGCGTACACGTCGGCCTCGCCCCGGGCGACGGTCGCCAGCTTCACCCCGCCCGAGTACGTCTCCCTCACCCCGGCCGGGCGGACGGCCCGGACCGTCTTCGACACCTCCCCCGGCTTCGACCGGCTCTGGACCACGACGCACTCGTCGACCCCGCGGGCCGAGACGTGGCACCGGGCCGGGGCCGCGCCGCCGTCGTGGGCCCAGCAGCCGCCGCCGACCCGGGCGTAGGTCGTCCGCCCCTGGGCCGGCTCCAGCACCACCCCGACGACCGGCTTACCCTCCAGCAGGAAGCCGATCATCACCGAGAACTGGCCGGTCTTGCGGGCGAACCCGCGGGTCCCGTCGATCGGGTCGACCACCCACGCCCGCCGGCCGCGGTGCGGCACCCCGGCCAGGGCCGGGGTGTTCTCCTCGGCACACAGGGCGTCGGCCGGGAACTGCCGGTGCAGCTCGGCCAGGATCAGCTCCTGGGACGCCTTATCGACGTGGGTGGAGATGTGGGCCGGGGCGTCCGGGATGGCGGCGAACGCCTCGTACTCCCGGCGGATCAGGTCGCCGGCCTTCCGGGCGGCGTCCAGGGCCGCCGCCAGCTCGCGGTCGAGGGCATCCATTCCGAGATTCCGATCTGGTGGGGGCGAGTAGGACGGGGCAACTTCCGGACGGCCGTCGGTCCGACCGGGTTGATTGGTTCGGCCGCAGGGTGTGCGGGTTGCCGAACCAAACCAACGAGCGCCGGGGGCCGGGCGGGTCACCCCCGGCTGGCGGCCGACTCCAGGGTGGCGTCGGCGATCACCTGGAGCCGGCGGTAGGTCTGGTTCGACTGCCACAGGTCGCGGTGGCTGCCCGACCCCTCCAGCTTGCCGTCCTTCAGGACGAACACCCGGTTGACCGCCCGCAGGGTGGACAGCCGGCGGGCCAGGAAGATCACCGTCCGCCCCGGCCCGACCCGCTCCAGGGTGTCGTCCAGCAGGGCCAGGGTGTCCTCGTCGGCCCCGGTCGGCTCCTCGACCACCAGCACGCTCGGGTCCCGCAGGAGGGCCCGGGCCAGGGCCACCCGGAACCGCTCGCCCGGCCGCAGGGCGTGCCCCTGGTCGCCGATCTGGGTCTCGTACCCGTAGGGCAGCCGCTCGATGAACTGGTGGGCGTGGGCCAGCTTGGCCGCCTCGATCACCTGGGGCAGGCTGTACCCCGGGTCGCCGCAGCCGATGTTGTTGGCCACCGTGTCGCTGAACACCAGGTCGTCCTGGGTGACCACCGCCACCTGGGCCCGGAGCGACTCGTGGGTCACCCAGCGGATGTTCTTGTCCGCCATCCGGACCTCCCCGCCGGAGGGGTCGAGGAACCGGGGCAGGAGGTAGACCAGGGCCCGCAACTCGGCCGGGTCCGGGCCGACGACCGCCACCTTCGACCCGGCCGGGACGGCGAAGCTGACCCCGTCGAGCAGCGGCCGCCCGGTTCCCGGCTCCTTCAGGGTGACGCTCCGGAACTCGATCCGGGTGGTCAGGGGCGGCAGGAACTCGGCGTCGGCCGCCTCCGGGGCCTCGCCCTTGCGGTCCAGGTACTCGTAGATGGCCGCGGCCGCCGCCCGGCCCCGGTTGAGCCGCCGCCGGGCCTCCAGCCACCCGGCCACCGGCGGGACCAGCGACACCAGGGCGACCGCCATCACCCCCAGCCCGGCGGCGGTGAACTCCCCGGCCAGGACCGCCCGCCCGCCCAGGTACAACAGCCCGACCAGGGCGACCAGGGCGACGGCCAAGAGCAGCGGCCGGGCCAGCGCCCCGCCCCGCAGCCGCCGCCACCCGGCCCGCCCGGCCTCGGCCAACTGCCGCTCCACCCGGTTCTGGTTGAACCGGTCCATCTGGTACATCTTGACCAGCCGCAGGAGGCTCATGCTCTCCTGGAGCAGGGCCAGGGTGGCCTCCCCCTGGCGGGCCCCGATCCGGCCCTCGCGGCGGAAGTACGCGGCCACCTGCCCGCCGATCAGCCACACCAGGATGGCCAGCAGGAGGAAGCTGACCGCCAGCCAGAAGTTGATGAGCAGGATGAGGGTGAGCAGCAGCAGGAACAGGACCGGGTGGCGGTACGGGGCGGTCAGGGACGCTTCGACCGCCCCGCCGACCGCCTCCACGTCCCGGGTGATGAGGCCGGCCGCCTCGCCCGGGCCGCCGGTCCGCACGGCCAGCGACCCGAGCCGGAAGGTGTGGAAGTAGATGGCCCGGCGGAGCCGGGTGGTGGTGTCCAGGGTGGCGGTGGCGGCGGAGTAGGCGACGGCGTTGAGCAGCACCCCCCAGGCCAGGGCCACCCCCAGGGCCAGGACGAACAGCCCGGTCAGGTACGTCCGGTTGGCCGACCCGTCCGGCCCCGGCTGCCAGGCCCACCGGTTCCACGACGCCAGCCACCCGACCACCCGCCCGGTCCACCGGTTCCGCTCCCGGGCCACCAAGCCGAGGACGCCCAGCTCGGGGTTGGAGCCGTTCCCCCCGGCGGCCGGGGCCTCGGGCAGGTACAGGTCGGCGGAGTCTTGGCCGACCCGGTCGCGGAGGGCCAGGTAGATGCCGGCCCGCCGGCGGAGTTCCCACTCGCCGGCGGTCGGGGGCGGCTCCGGGGTGGCGGCGACCAGTCGGGCGGCCGCGTCCCCGGCCAGCCCGAGCCGACCGACGGCCGCCGCCCGGTCGTCGTCCGACCGGGCCGCCCACTCGTCGGCGAACTCCACCTTCCGGGCCGGCGAGAGCTGGGAGTAGGCCGACACCTGCCCCTTCCAGACGAGCAGGTCGATGAACAGGTAGAGCAGGAGCAGCAGGAGGACGTAGCAGACGGCGGCCGCGACGGACCCGACGGCCGCCAGGGCGGTCTCGGTCGGGGACTTGACGAAGTCGGCGCGGAGCCGGTCGAACGCGGTGGTGTCCACGGGGCCCCCGGCCGGGTGGACCGGCACCGGCCGGGATGCCGGCGCACGAGTCTACGGTTGAGCGTAGCAAAGGGGCGGCCCGGCCGCACCGCCGATTCACCCCCGGGCGTCGGTCCGGGCGGCCGCTCCCGCCGGCATAACCCGGCCGGCCGGCAAACCGATGCACAGGCCGGGAGGCCCGTGCCACCGGAGGCTGGTGGTTGGGTGGCCCAGGCCTCCCGGCCTGTGCTGCCCACTCAGGCCAGGTCCCGGTCCTCGAACAGGAGCAGGCCGACCAGCAGGGCGATGGCGGTGTAGATGACCGCGTACCCGAACACGGTCAGGACGTACCACCCGAACTGCCACAGGTCGAGCGGGGTCTCCCGGATGATGGCCGGCCCCATGACGAAGAACTCCAGGGCCGGCAGGAGCACGTCGAACAGCCGCCCGAGGAACCCGACCAGCCCGAGCCCGGCCCCGCCCCCGGCCTCCGTCACCTTGACCACCGCCGGGGCCAGGTGGCCGAGCATGTAGATGGCCAGGCACAGGACCAGGTTGATGACGAACGGCACCCGGGTGGCCAGGGCCGAGGCGATGGCCACCAGGATCATCACCTGGCCGAACCCGAGGAACAGCCCGAACGAGTGGGCCAGGGTGTCGGCGAACCAGGCGGCCGCCCCCCGGGCGACCACGTGCCCGGGCGGGCTCGGGACGGCCCGCTCGATCGGCGGCCCGATCCACCCCCCGGCCTGGAGCGGCATCGGGTCGACTGCCTCGTTGATCTTATCCAGCTCCGGCATCACCCGCAGGGCGAAGGTCAGGTTCCACCCGATCACCAGGGTGAGCGCCAGGCAGGCCATCAGGATGCCCAGGAACTTGCCGACCAGGAACTGCCGGCGGTTGACCGGCTTCGACATCAGGGTAACGGCCGTCCGGCCCTCGATCTCCTCGCTGATCGAGATGCTGGCGGCCAAGACCCCGAACAGGATGGCCGCCAGCATGGCGATGTCGAACCCGATCTGCTTCATCATCTTGAAGTCGTCGCCGAACGTGAAGTACGGGACGTACACCGCCACCCAGGTGGTGGCGACGGCGAACACCAGGATGAGCCAGAACATCGGCTGCCGCCATCCCTCCCGGTAGGCGGCCTGGGCCACCGCCCCGCCCTTCGGCCAGGCCCACACCAGCACCCGGGGCATGAGCAGGAACAGGTCGATCAGCAGTTGCAGGTGAAGGACGGACCCGTACAGGTAGCGGCCGTAGGCCTCCAGGTTGGCCGACTCGCCGCGGTACGCCAGGACGAGGGCGACCGCCACCCCGGCGGCGAGCAGCCCGCCGAGGACGGCGGCCAAGCCGGACGGGCTGCGGGTGGTCCGCTCGAACCCCTTCGGGTCGACCGCCCACAGCCAGGGCAGGGCGGCGGCGAACTGGATGGCCGCCAGGATCACCCCGGCCGCCAGGATGGCCGGCTCGTCCAGGAGCTTCGAGAACATGCGGGGCCTAGCCGGTGTGCGAGTCGCACAGGCAGGAATGCCTGTGCCACCAGGAACCAGGGTACGGTGGCACAGGCCTCCCGGCCTGTGCTACGAGAGCCTTCGCCGCTACTACGCCGTCACCCGGCCGGGGGTTCGGTCCGGTAGTTCGGCGGGGTGCCCCACCGGAGCTTGTCCCGGAGGGTCTGGTAGTACGTCCGGCCGGGGACCTTGACGAGCTGGAACGACACCCCGGCCCGGCGGACGGTGACCGCCGCCCCGGTGGCCAGCCGGCCCAGCCCCTGCCCGTCGGCCGTCAGGGTCGCCCCGTCGGCCCGGCGGACGCCGATGGTGTACCGCTTCCCGGCGGCATCGACCAGGGGCCGGTAGGTCAGGGTGTGCGGGCAGATCGGGGTGATGAGGAACGCCGGCAGCTCCTGCGACAGGACCGGCCCGCCGGCCGACAGGCTGTGGGCGGTCGACCCGATCGGGGTGCTGAGGATCAGCCCGTCCCCGACGAACCGGGTGACCGGCTCGCCGTCGATGGCCAGGTCCAGTTCGGTGGCGTGGCCGAACGTCGGCGAGTGGACGACCACCTCGTTCAGCCCGAGGACGGTCGCCGGCCCGGCCGGGGTCGGGTACTCGCACTCGAACATCAGGTGGGAGGTGACCCGGGTCTGGCCGGCCGCGATCTGGGGCAGGCAGCCGACCAGCTCGTCCGGGGACAGGTCGGCCAGGAACCCGAGCTTGCCGAGGTTCACCCCGAGGACCGGGACCTGGCGGTAGCCCATCTGGCGGGCGGCCCGGAGGATGGCCCCGTCCCCGCCGAGGACGATGGCCAGGTCGGCAACCAACCCGGACAGGTCCTGCTCCTGCCGCAGGTCGTAGGCCGCCACCTCCCCGTGGGCCTCCAGGAACGGCCGCAGCCGGGCCGCCTCGGCCACCACCTGCGGCTTCCGGTCGTTGCCCAGGATGAAGAAGCGCATGGGGCGGTTTTCCGGGCGAGCGGGGGGCGTCAGCCCCCTGTTCCGCTGGGCCGAACAGGGGGCTCCCCCCCCCCGCTCGCCAAGACCTACACCCACAGTTGTAGGACCCGCAGGGCGGCCTCCCGCCAGGCGTCGAACGGGTCGGCGTCGTCCCCGGTGAGGTCGGCGACCAGCCCGTCCCCGGCCCCGAGGGCCGGCCGCGGGCCGTTCACCACCAGCTCCGTCACCACCGCCTCGTCCGGGTCGAACTCGAACGGCTTGGCCCCGGCCGCCAGGCAATGGACCTGGGCCGACCGGGCCAGCCGGCGGAGGTGGTCGAGGGCCGCGGCCCGGTCGGCCACCTCGGCCACCAGCCCGTCCCCCCGGGCGATCGGCTCCCGCAGGAGCAGCTCGAACAGCTTGGCCTCGTCGGCCAGCGGCGACCGCCCGCCGTCCCGGACCAGCAGCACCTCGAACCGGATGGCGTCGGCGCTCAGCCACTCGGTCAGCTTGGCGACCAGGGCCACGACGGTCGCCATCAGCATCACGACCCGCTGGGCCGGCAGCTCCGGGTCCTTGAACCGGGCGGCCACGAGGTCCGGGAACAGGGCGAACACGAACGCCCGCCGGCGGCGGAGGAACTGGTTCTCGTCCCGGCTGTAGTAGAACAGCTCGTCCCGGGCGAACTTCAGGTCGAACAGGTCGGGGGCCTCGCGGGGGTCGTCCTCGATGTACGCGAGCTGCGAGTGCAGCAGGCTCTCGACCGACCCCTTGGTCGAGATCGCGGTGTACCCGCCGACCGGGTATTGGTCCTCGTCCAGGATGCGGGTCGGGACCTCCCGCCGGCCGGCCAGCGGGCGGACCGGCCGGGCCGGGAGCAAGGCGGCCAGCCGGGCGGCCGTCTGCCGGACCTGCCGGAGGGCGACGTACTGGCCCAGGTCGCCCAGGGCCGACCCGTCCTCCAGGGCCTCCACGTCCTCCCGGACCAGCACCTCGGACAGCCGCCGGCCGGCCGCCACCAGGTCGTCGTACATGGACAACAGCAGCGGCGACGGCCCGTCCCGCAAGAGGCCGTCCCAGGCCCCGTTCAAGACCTCCTCGGGGTTGACGGCCAGCAGCCGGCGGACGGCCGCCGGGGGGAGGTGGACGCCGCCGACCCTGGCCCGCTCCCGGACCCGGTCGACCAGGTAGGCGACGCCCTTGACCCGGTCCCGGCCGTGGTACTTCTTCAGGGCGTCCCCGGCCCGCTCGAACGCCCAGTCGGCGTACAGCTTGCCGAGCAGGTAGTCCTCGTACATCCGGCCGACTTCCGGCTTCCACCCGGGGACCGGGACCGGCTCCTTGACCCGGTGCTCGGCGTCGGCCCCGAGGGCGACGTGCCCCACGTCCGCGACGAACCCGACCGGCGGGAGCGGGTGGCCGCCGGCGACTAACTCCAGGGCCCATTCGAGGATCGGCTTGACGGTCGCGGCCGTCGGCCGGGTCGCCCGCTGCAACCAGAGGCCCTCGACGACGTACCGCCGGGCCGCGTCCAGGTCCCGCACTTCCACCAGGTTCATCCGCGGCCCCCACGCCCCCGGGTCGCCCGCTCCGTTATACCCCGCCCGGTCCACCGGGCCAAACCCGGCAGGCCGGAGGGAACTCCGTACCGGCCCCGGCGCTCATTGGTTTGGTTCGGCGGTATGCACACCCTGCGGCCGAACCAATGAGCCCGGTCGGACCGACGGACGGGCGAGCCTCGTAGGGTGTGTCGAGCGGGCCGTCCGCGGTCCGCGACGACGCACCGGGCGATGGATGGTGCGTCGTCGCCGGCCAAGAGGCCGGCTCGACACACCCTACGAGACTGACCGCACCGGCCGGGGCGCTCATTGGTTTGGTTCGGCCACCCGCACACCCTACGGCCGAACCAATGAATCACGTCGCACCGATGAGCGTGTGAATTTAGTCAAGGTGTCGCCCCCGTGTGTCGGGCCGCTCCGCCGCCGGAAGTCGGTCGTAACCCGTGCCGTCGGCACACCCGTTAAAGTCGTTACCGCTTCCGGCCGATGGAAGGGTGACGAGTCCACGGGGTCGACCGGAGAGCGGCCGCGCGGGTGTCCGGGTCCGGCGGGGTCGCCGGGCGTCGGTCCGGGCGGTCGGGCGAGGGGCGCATGACGATCACGCGAGTCCTTCCCGCGGCGGTGGTGGCGGCGGTCGCGGCCGCCGGCCCGGCCGCCGCCCAGTACACCATGCCGGCCTACTCGCTC
>JAIEQN010000118.1 GCA_019747685.1 Gemmataceae bacterium | reverse complement strand
GGCCCGGAAGGTGGTGCTGGTGACGGACAACCTGAACACCCACGCCACCGGGTCGCTGTACGAGGCGTTCGAGCCGGCCGAGGCAAGGCGGCTGGCGGGGCGGATCGAGTGGCACTACACGCCCAAGCACGGGTCGTGGCTGAACATGGCCGAGATCGAACTGAGTGTCCTGGCCCGGCAGTGCCTGGATCGCCGCATCCCGGACCGCGTGGTGTTGGCCCGGGAAGTGGCGGCCTGGGAGGCGAGGCGGAACACAGCGGGGGTGACGGCCGACTGGCAGTTCACGACCGCCGATGCCCGGGTCAGGCTGAAACGCCTCTACCCCACGATTCAGGTGCAATGAACTACTAGCTCGGAGTGGGGCCGGCGTCGGCAGGCGGGTCGAGCAGGTCCCGCACCCAGGTGTACACGGCCACCGCGTTCGGCAGCCCGATGGTGGACGCGGCGAGTGCAACCACGTGGTAGACCTCGTCCTCGGTGGCCCCGGCCGCCAGTGCCTTGCGGACGGCCGAGTGCGCCGCCCCCTCGGCCCGGTTGCCGACGGCGACGGCGAGCTTCACCAGCCGGCAGGTCTTGTCGTCCAGCGGCCCGGCCCGCTCGGCCTGCCGGGCCGCCTCCCACGCCCGCCCGAGGTCCGGGAACCGGCCGACGAACTCGACGAACGTGTCCGGGGGCTTCGGGAGGCTAGCCACGGCGGATCCTCGCTACGGGTGTCGTCAGGCGGGTTGCAGCACCCGGGCCAGATCCTGCTTGGCGTCCCTCCCAATGATACGCAGGTCGAACTTGTCCTGCAGCACCTTGAACACGTTCGGGGTGATGAACGCCGGCGGGTTCGGACCCAGGTTGATCCCCTTCACCCCGAGCGCCAGCAGGGTGAGCAGCACGGCCACCGCCTTCTGCTCGAACCACGAGATGACCAGGGTGAGCGGTAGGTCGTTCACGCCGCAGTCGAACGCCTTGGCCAGCGCGACCGCGACGCTGATGGCCCCGTAGGCGTCGTTGCACTGGCCCATGTCATCAGCCGGGGCAGCCCGAGGTGGCGGCCGTAGTCGCGGGCGTTGATCCGGAACTTGCCGCACCCGAGGGTGAGGATGAACGAGTCCGGCGGAGTGGCCTCGGCGTAGTCGCTGAAGTAGCTCCGCCCCGGCTCGTACCCGTCGCACCCGCCGATCACGAAGAACCGGCTGATCTGCCCGGCCTTCACCGCGTCCACGATGGTGCCGGCCGCGTCCAGAAGCACCTTCCGGTGGTAGCCGACCTCCAGGGCCCCCTCCACCCGCTTGGCCAGCGTCGGGCACGCCTTCGCCTTGGCGATGACGGCCGAGAAGTCGTTGCCGGGGATGCGGGTGCCGCCGGGGACGGCGGTGAACCGGGTGGTGAAGAGGCAGTCGGCGTAGTGGGCGTGGGGGATGAGGACGCAGTTGGTGGTAGCGACGACCGGGCCGCCGAACGCCGGGAACTCGGCCCGCTGCTTCTGCCACGGCCCGCCGTAGTGACCGGCCAGGTTCGGGTGCTCCCGCAGCTTCGGGTACATGTGGGCCGGCAGCATCTCGCCGTGGGTGTACACGTTGACGTCCGTGCCCTCGGCCTGCTTCAGCAGGTCCGCCAGGTCCACCAGGTCGTGGCCGGTCATCAGGATGCCCGGGCCGGCCTTGGTGCCGACGGTGACGACCGCCGGGGACGGGTCGCCGAACGCCTCGACGTGCCCCTGGTCGAGCAGCTCCATCACCCGGAAGTTCTTCCGCCCCAGTTCCATCGCGATCTCGAACAGGGTCGGGACATCGAAGTTCACGTTCGTCATGGTGCTGAACAGGGCCTCCTCGACGAACGCCGACACGGCCTCGTCGTGCTTGCCGAGCCGCCGGGCGTGGCTGGCGTAGGCGGCCATCCCCTTCAGCCCGTACAGGATCGTCTCCTGGAGGCTTTGGACGTCGGCGTCTTTGCCGCAGATGCCCGGGCTGTGGGAGCAGCCGGTGCCGCCCATCGTCTGCTCGCACTGGTTGCAGAACATCGGAAGCGGGTTCATCACGGCCCGCCGAGGTCGGGGAGGGGGCGACGGGCGTCGTGCCGGGTCCGGGGCGGTGCCCGTCGGTTCAGGACTCCGTTGGTGGCGGGCGTCATAGGCAAAACCGGGGCCGGCCCGGATCGGTCGGTCGGCGCCCGCCGAAAAGTCGGTCGAACCGGCGCCACGATCCCCGGCCGAGCAGCAGCGGCCCACCGTGCCGTCAGCCGGTACCCGCCCCGGTGCCCGATCCCGCACGGCGGGCGGCACACCCGTGTGCCGCGGCCGCACACCCGCCCAGGGTCGAACGACCGCCGGGCGGCCGCACATCCCGCGGCTCCCCGTGTTTGCAGGGCCGGCGAGGCATTTCGACCGGCCGGTACGGCGATTGCCTTGACGCCGTTCGCCACAGGCTCGGTGCGATGGCGACCCTCGAAGCCCGGGCGGAGGACGCCCGGCCGGGGCTCGTGCCCGCACCGCCGGGGCCATCGGGGGCGACATGACGACCGAGCCGCGGGAGCACCCGAGGACGACCCGCCGATGGCGGCTCGCCTGGCTGGCGTTCCTCGGCCTATTCGGGGTAGCGGCCGTGTTCTCCCAGAACGAATTCTGGCTCGGGTGCCTGGGGTTCCTCGGGTTTCTCGGGCTGTTGCTGATCGAGGGCGTCGCCGGCCGCCGGACCCCGGCGGCGTGACCCCGCGGCGCTCGACCCACGAACCGGAGGACAGCCCATGCGGACCAAGACCTTGACCGAGCAGGATCTGCTGACGTACCGGCGGCGGCTGCGGGAGATGGCCGCCCGTCTCGGCGAGGAGGTGGCTGAGTTGGAGGACGAGGCGTTCCGGCCGACCGGGACGGAGGCCGGCGGGGCGTCCGCCGCCGACCCGGACCCGGCCGCCCAGGCGGCCGCCGAGGGCGTGGCCGTCGCCCTGCTCGACGCCGAGGGGCACACCCTGGCCGACGTAACCGTCGCGATCGACCGGCTCGACCGCGGGGCGTTCGGCCGGTGCGACGGGTGCGGCCGGCCGATCGCCAAGGCCCGGCTCGACGCCCTCCCTTACGCCCGCCGGTGCATCCGGTGCGCCCGCGTGGCCGAAGGGCCGTTCTGACCCGGCCCGCGGTCCGGTTACACCGCCGGCCCCACACCGGGGCCGGCCAACCCGAGAGGTGACTGCCGTGTCCGACCCGACCCTCCGCGCCGCCGGCGATCTCGTCCACATCCTCACGTTCGCCGTCGTGGGCGGCGTGTGGCTGATCGGAGGGGCTGTGTTCTCGGTCTACCTACTCCGGGCGTCGCTCGGGGCGCCGGCCTCACTGCCCCGCGGGAAGGGCGATCCGACCGCCGACCGGGTGGCAGTCCCGTAACCCGGTCCGTCCGGCCCTACAAGTCCGGCCCGCCGGGGGAGCCGGCGGGCGGGCGGCTCGCGCCACCGGGCGGCCGCCGGCCCTGGCACCGGTGGACGGAGACGGCACGATGACCACGGCTGACCACCTGGAACTGATCGTCTGGTCCGGCCTCATCGCCGCGGCGTCGGTTACGACCATCGCGACGATCGTCGGCACCCTGACCTACCTGCTGACCCGGGAGCGGAGCCACCCGGCCCCGGCTCGGCCGACGGCCGTCCCGAAGGTGCCGGCGGTCCGCCACCGGGCCGCGGCCGAACCCCCGGTGGCCGTCGCCGGCTGACCCCGACCCCAACCCGACGTGGAGACCCGCCCGTGTGCGACCGGAACAAAGTCCGGCCGATCGTCGAGGACCTGATCCGGATCACCCATGAACTGGCGACCGAGGCCCGGCGGTTCTCCGACCGGGTCGAGCCGGCGGGGGAGGGGCCGGGGAGCGGGCCGCGGTTCGACGCGGTGCCGGCCGAGCTGCGGGATCTGCTCGTCCGGCTGACCGAGCCGGCCGCCCCGTGCCGCGGCCCGGCGGCCCGGCAGGCCCTAGCCGGGTGACCGCGGGCCGGGGTCGCCGGCCAGGCCGTACTTGTCGATCAGGCGGTACAGGGTCCGGCGGCTGACCCCCAGGGCCTTGGCCGCCCGGACCTTGTTCCCGCCCTCCCGGCGGAGGGCTTCGGCCACGTGCCGCCGCTCCACCCGGTCAAGTGCGTCCGGGCTGTCCGCCTCGGCCGGCCCAGCGGCGGGTGCCGGCCGGATCATCGCCTCGGGTAAGTCGTCAGGAGTGATGACCTGCCCCTCGGCCAGGATCTGGGCCCGCTCCAGGATGTTCGCCAGCTCCCGCACGTTCCCCGGCCAGTCGTACCCGACCAACACCGCCATCGCCGCCGGGTCGACCGCGAATGGGGCCGGCCCGACCTGGCGGGTGCCCAGCAGGTGGGCGACGAGGAGCGGCACATCCTCTTGCCGGTCCCGGAGCGGCGGGATGGTGACGGCAACCACGTTCAACCGGTGGAACAGGTCCGACCGGAAGCGGCCGCCCTCGACCTCGGACTCGAGGGGCTTGTTGGTGGCGGCCACCACACGGACATCGGCCCGCCGCTCCTGGGTTCCGCCGACCCGCCGGTAGTGCCCGTCCTCCAGCACCCGCAACAGCTTGGCCTGGAGGGCCGGGGCCATCTCGGCTACCTCGTCGACGAAGAGGGTGCCGCCCTCGGCCACCTCGAACAGCCCGATCTTGGCCTTGTCGGCCCCGGTGAACGCCCCCCGCTCGTGCCCGAACAGCTCGCTCTCCAGCAGGTGCTCTTGGAGGGTGGCGCAGTTGACCGTGACCAGCGGCTTGTCCTTCCGCCGGCTGTTCCCGTGAACGGCCCGGGCGACCAGCTCCTTGCCGGTCCCGCTCTCCCCGCGGACCAGGACCGTGGCGTCGGTCCCGGCCACCTTCTCGATCAGGTGGGTCACCTTCCGGATGGCCGGACTGTCGCCGACGATCCGATACCGGGGGGACTCGAACGTCAGCCGCTCGACCAGCCGCCGGAGCCGGGTGTTCTCGACCTTCAGCCGGCGGACCTCCATCGCCCGGTCGAGCACCGGGAGGACCTGCCCGAGGCGGAACGGCTTGAGGAGGTAGTCGAACGCACCGGCCCGCATCGCCTCGACGGCCGTCGGGATGGACCCCTGGCCCGTCATGATGACCCCGACCAGGGCGGGGTCCAGCTGGAGGGCCTGGCGGAGGAGTTGGATGCCGTCGGTTCCGGGCATCATCAGGTCGGACAGGAGGAGGTCGGCCTCGCGGCCGCCGCGAAGGGCGTCGAGGGCGGCCGCCGGGTCGGCGAACCCGGCCGCCTCGAAGCCCTCGCCGCGAAGGGCGTCGCACAGGGCCTCCATCAGCTCGACCTCGTCATCCACGACGAGCAGCCGGCCGGTCCGGGGTTGGGTCATGTCGCCCTCCGATGCGGGGTCAGCCGGCGTGCAGGCCGGCGACGTTGGCCCCGTTCTTGACCGGCAGGGTGACCCGAACGGTCGTCCCCTCGCCGAGCCGGCTGTCGATCTCCAGGGCCCCGTGGTGCTGGTCGACGATCCGCTTGCAGATGGCGAGCCCGAGCCCGGTCCCCTGGCCCTCCGGCTTGGTGGTGAAGAACGGGTCGGTCACCCGGGGCAGGTGGTCCGGCGGGATCCCGACCCCGGTGTCGGTCACCTCCACCACCACCGCCTCCCGGGCTGGGGGGAGGGTGCCGGTCCGGACCCGGGGTGTCAGCCGGCCGCCGGCCGGCATCGCGTCGGCCGCGTTGGTGACCAGGTTCAGGAACACCTGCCTCAGCTGCTGCCGGTCGGCGTAGATGGCCGGCACCCCGGGGGCGAACTCCGGCCCGACCGCGATCCCCCGCTTCCGCAGGTGGTGGTCGGTCAGGTCGAGGGTCTTGGCCACCTCGTCGCACACGTCCACGGTCGACACCTGCTCCCGCCCGGCGCGGCTGAAGTTGAGCAGGTTGGCCACCAGCCGGCCCATCCGCTCGACTTCCCCCTGGACGACCTCCAGCGGCCTCCGCCGGGGGTCGTCCGGCGGGGTCTTGGCCAGCACCCCCTCGACCCGCAGGCTGACCGTGGCCAGGGGGTTGTTCAGCTCGTGGGCGATGCTGGCGGCCAGCTCCCCGACGCCGGCCAGGCGGGCCGCCTGCCAGAGCTGCTGGGTGGTCGCCCGTAGCTCCTCCAGGGCCCGGTCCCGGGCGGCACTGGCCGCCCGAAGCGCCGCCCGGTCCCGCCGGTGCCCGGCGATCCGCCCCAGCCGGGCCCGGAGCTCGTCCGGGCTGACCGGCTTGAGGACGTAGTCGGCCGCCCCGAGCCGGAAGGCGGCGATGGTGGCGGCCACGTCGGCCGACCCGGTGACGATGACCACGTCCGCCTCCGGGGCGGCCGCCCGCAGCCGCGCGAGGATGTCCTCGGCCGTCCCGTCCGGGAGCCGGCGGTCGAGCAGGACCGCACCGTACCGGGGCCAGTCGTCCCGGGCCAGGGCGTCGGCCGCGGTCCCGGCCCCCTCGACCGCGTACCCGTCCAGCTCCAGGATGTCCCGGAGGTTCTCCCGGGTGTCGGGGTCGTCGTCGACGACCAAGACGGCGAACGGCGGGTCACCCATCCCCCGCCCCCCGGCCGGTGAGGGTATCGACCGTGGCCAACAGCCGGGGGATGTCGAACGGCTTGTAGCAGACGGCGTCGGCCCCGGCCCGGAGGACCCGCCGGACGAGGTCGTCGGCCTCCCGCCGATGGCCGGTGATGAGTACCGCCCGGGCGGCCGGACAGGCCGCCCGCACCAGGTCGAACACCGCCGCGCCGTCCCCGAACGGCAGCCGCATGTCGACCAGGACGACCTGGACCGGCCCGCCCCGGAGCTGCTCGGCCGCCGCCGGGATGTCGTGGGCCACGGCCACCCGGTACCCCCGGTCCCGGAGCAGGTCCCACAAGGTGCCGCACAGGTCCGGGTCGTCGTCCACGACGAGCGCCAGCGGTTGGCCGACGGCCTCGCCGACCAGACCGAGCAGCCGCGGCAGGTCGACCGGCTTGGCCAGCACCCGCCAGGCACCGGCCCCGAGGGCCTCGTCCCGGGTGGCCGCGGTGGTGTACGCCGACACCAGGATGGCGACCGTCCCGGCCCGGACCTGCTTGATCCGCCGGTACAACTCGACGCCGTTCATCCCGGGCATCTGGTAGTCCAGGAGGGCCACGTCGAACGGCTCCTCTCGGACCCGGGCCAGGGCCGCCGGCCCGTCCGGGGCGGTGGCCACCCGGTATCCGAGGTCGGACAGGATGTCGGCCAGGTTCCGGCAGGCGTCCGGGTCGTCGTCGACGATCAGGACCGACGGGGCGGCCGCCGGCGCGGTCATGGCGGGTCCTCCGTTACCCCGCCGCGGCGGTCAGCCGGACGGTGAACGCGGTTCCTTCCCCGGGCCGGCTGGCGACCCCCAAGGCCCCCCGGTTCTTGTCCAGGATGGCCCGGGCGAGTGCCAGCCCGAGCCCGATCCCCCGGGCCTTGGTGGTGTACAGCGGCTCCATCACCCGGCCCAGGTGCTCGGCCGGGATTCCGACCCCGGTGTCGGCCACCGTCACCTCGACCTGCCCGCCGGCCGCCCGGCCGACGAACGTCAGCGTTCCCCCGGCCGGCATCGCCTCCCGGGCGTTCCGGACCAGGTTGGCGAACACGATCCGCAACTGGTCGGGGTCGGCCAGCACCGGCGGCAGGTCGGGCGGCCATTCGTAGGCGACCCGGACGGCGGCCGGCAGGGGGTTCACCTCGACCGCCTCCTCGACCACGGATCGGACGGCCACCGGCTCGAGGTCCGGGACCGGCATCCGGGCGAAGTCCGAGAGGGCGGTGATGACCCCGTCGGCCAGGGCCACGTGCTGCTCGATCCGCCGGAGGTGCTCGGCCGTCTTGTCCGGGGTCGGGTTCCTGGCGTTGAGCAGGTAGTAGACCGAGGTCTTGATCACGTTCAGCGGGTTCCGCAGCTCGTGGGCCACGCCCCCGCCGACCTGCCCGATGGCGGCCATCCGCTCGGCCCGCCGGCGGCGGTTGAGGTACTCGGCCTGGTAGGCGTCCTCGATGATTGCCAGGTCCAGGTCGAGCAGGGTGTTGAGCGACCGGCGGGCCGGGGCGACCGCCGCCGCGTCCCCCGCCCAGGCCCGGTCGAGGGCGTCGAGCAGGCCGCGGCGGAGGCGGGACAGGGCCGTGTTGGTGTACACCTGGTCGAGCCCGATCTCGACGTGCCGCCACCCGACCCGCCACCGCCGCTCGACGTACTCCCGGTCGTACGGGCCGGACAGCAGCTCCCGCAGCCAGGCCAGTAGGGTGCCCTTGAGCCGGGCGACCTGATCCGGCCCACCGGTCATGACCCGGCGGGCGTCCGGGTGCCGCTCGACCTCGGCGTAGAAGTCGTCCACCAGAGGAGCGAGGTGGGGGTCGAGGAGATCGACCACCGACCCGACGTGCCGGGCGTCGTCGTCCGTCCAGCCGACGTACCGCTGCAGGTCTTGGTACCGGCGGTAGCGGTCGTCGGGGGTCATGGTGGCGGCCTGGCCGGTCAACGATCCGACCACCCGCGCGGGGCCAGCGGGGGTAGGGGAACCGAGTCGGGCGTTCGATTCGTCGGCGGTTATGCTACCCGGCCGCTGTGGGGAAAGGAAGTCGTTCGGGGTGGGTTCCGGGGCGCACCGGTCCGCCCGCCGGCAGCCGGGAGTTCGGTCAGGCGATCAGGGGCGAATGACCCCGGGCCGGGGTCACAGCCCGGCCGCGTGGGTCAGGACGGGCGTCGTGCCGTGGCGGACGACCTCGCCGGCGACGCTGCCGAACCACAGGCGGGCCAGTCCAGACCGGCCGTGCGACTCCAGGGCGATCAGGTCGCAGCCGAGGGCGTGGGCCTCCTCCAGGATGGCCCGGCTCGGGTCCGGGTCGATGGTCAGGTGCGTCCGAACTTCCAGGCCCTCACCCCGCAACGGCGCGGCCACCCGCTCCAGGTATGCGGCGGCAACCGCCCGGAGGTGCATAACCTGCTCATCCAGGTCCGGCGGGACCACCCCGGCCGGGATCGGGTAGGCCGGCACCGACTCGACCACCCGGAGCAGGGTGAAGCGGGCCCCCATCGCCTTGCCCAGCTCGACGGCTTTCGGGAGCACGGCCTCGGCCTCCTTCGACCCGTCGAGGGCGACGAGCAGGTGCCGCACCGGGTGCGGCGGGCCGTGCGGGGCGGCTTGGTCGGTCGGCCGGACGAGAAGGGTGGGGGCCGTCAGGTGGCGGACGAGCGGGTCGGCGACGCTCCCGAGGATTGCCCTGGACAACGGCCCGCGGCCGTGGGTGGTCATCACCACCAGGTCGGCCGCGACCTCGCCAGCGTGCCGGACGAGGGTCTCGACCACCGGGCCGTCGAGCAGGGCGTGTTCGGCCGGGATGCCGGCCGCGGCCAGTTCCCCGGCAACCCGGGCGAGTTTCCGGCGTTCCTCCTCCCGCGCCGCGAACTCGGCCGTCGCCCCCAGGGTGTGCTGGTCGACCAACACCGGTCGGTGGACGTGGACCAGCCGGACGCGGGCGCCGGTCCGGCGGGCGATGGCCGTCGCCACCGGTAACGCCTGCTCGCCGAACGCCGTGCCGTCGAGCGGGACCAGGACGGTGCGGAGCATACGGACCTCCTCGCGTGGCAACGGGTAGGTGCCCGCCGGCGGGGCGGCTGCGCCGTGGCGGGTGCCGACGGGCCGGGAAAAAGCAACAGGGGTGCCGCGGGCTCCGGCCCCGCGAGGCTCGGCCGGAAACCGCTCGCAGGCGGCCCGTTCCGCCCCGGGTCACACCGGCCCCTCGCAGCGCGCCCGCTCCCGGGTGGGCCGTGCCGGCACACCCGGGGGCGGTTCTGACACGGCCCGCAGCTCACCCCTGCGGGCGGGGGCCGAGTTCATCCAACCGCGGCCGGACCACGGGCTCGAAACACCCCGGGCAGATGCCGTGGGAGAACCTGGCGTCGGCGTGCCGGCTGATGTACGCCCCGAGCTGGTGCCAGATCCCATCGACCAGCCGGCGGAACTGGAGGTCGTGCGGGCCGCGCGGCGTCGGGTCGGGGCTCATCGCGCGAACCGGGGGCGTCGGACCCGTCGGCTCCGAGAGCGTGCCGCCCGCCGGAGCCAGCGTCGGGTCGGGGTATGGTGGTGGACAGACGGTGTACTCCAATCTCGACCCGGCGGTGTCGGCGACGACCAACCGGCCGGGCGGTCGGGCGCGGTGTGCGACGGCGGCACGCCCCGCATGCCCGGGTGGGCCATAGACGCACACCACCCGGCCGGCGGTGGCCGGATCGCCCGGTCGATCGGCGGGGAAGTCCCCAACCCCGATGAGTGGAACCCCGCCCAAAACCCCTTGCCGTGTACGGCTCCCGGGTTTTGCCGGGCCCACGTCGGCCGTCGCCCGTTTCGGCTTGAGCCGATTCGGCCCGGCGCTTGCTTCCCTGCCAGCCGACCCAGACCCCCTCCACGGACCGGGGCAACCCATGCTCGTGCTGACCCGGAAGGGCGGCCAGGACATCGTGCTCGACGGCGGGATCCGGATCACCGTCGTGTCGGTCGGCCGCGACCGGGCGTGTGTCGGGATCGCGGCCCCGGCCGAGCCGTACCTGGTCGCGGTCGGCTGATCCGGCCCGCCGAGAGCCTTCGCCCGGAGGAGCCCTATGCAGACGCTCACCGAACCCCCGGCCGCGGACCCGGCCCGGATTGTCGCCGAGCTGGCAGCGGAGATCCGGCGGCGGCACCGGAACGCCATCCGGGAGCTGAGGGTCGAGGTGCACGAGGGCGGGCTGATCCTGTCCGGGTCGGCGTACTCGTACTACGGCAAACAAGTCGCCCAGCACGAGGCCCTGGGGCGGACGAACCTCGTGCTCTTGGCGAACCGGGTCGTGGTCGAATAACGCGCCGGCTGACCGGCCTGCCCGGACCGCTAGTCCGCCGCCCGCCGGCGGGCCGGGTCCGGGGCGAGGGTGATGCCCTCGTCCCGGAGGTACCGGTGGCACTTCACGCACGTCAGGGTGAGGTCCACATACGCCAGCGCGGCCGCGTCCACCTTCTTCTCCTTGGCCGCCTTCTTCAGCCCCTCCGCCCCCCGGGTGAAGTCGTTGCTGAGCAACAAGTACTGGTCGGTCCGGCCGATCTTCCAGGTGGCGTCCTTGACGCACGCGATCAGCCCGTCGGCGTTCTTGCCGATCAGGTCGTAGTCCTCAGTCGCCAGCCCCTCCAGCACCTTCTGGGCGTGGGCCAGCTTCCGCTGCATGACGGTCGGCTTCTTCTCCGGCTCGGCCGGCTTCGGCTTGTCGTCCGCGCGGCCGTGGCCGACGCCGAAGGCGGCCACGGCGACGATGGCCCAGCCGGCCGGGCGGGTCAGGGCGTTCATGCGGTCCTCCTGTAGCAAGTGTGTCGGGCGTCGGCCGGCTCAATCGGCGGCCGAAACCCGGGCGACCACGACGGTGATGTTGTCCTTGCCGCCGCCGCGGTTAGCCTCGGCGACCAGCCACTCGCACGCCGCCTGCGGGTCCGCCTCGTCCTCCAGGGCGGCCGTGATGGCGTCCTCCGAGACCATATCGGTCAGACCGTCCGAGCACAGCAGGAGGATGTCGTCGGGCAGGAGTTCGAGCCGATGCACCTCGGCCCGGACGCCGGGCGTGTGCCCGCCGAGGAGGTTGGTGACGACGTTCCGCAGCGGGTGGGCGGGGAGGTCGGCCCGGGGGAGCATCCCGGCCTCGACCATGTCCGCGGTCAGGGTGTGGTCCCGGGTCACCTGGTGCAGGTGCCGGTCGGAGTACAGGTAGCACCGGCTGTCTCCGGCGTGGGCCACGAACGCCCGCCCGTCGGCCACGAACGCCAGTGTCAGGGTGGTCCCCATCCCGTGCCAGCCGGGGTGGGCGTCGGCCTCCTCGAACAGCCGGGCGTCGGCCCGGGCCAGGGCCGCCCGGAGGTCCCGGATGGCCACCTGCTCGTCGTCCGCCCGCAGGTCGGTGAACCGCCGTAGGGTGTTGAGCAGGAAGTCCTCGACGGTCTGGACGACGAGCCGGCTGGCCACCTCCCCGGCCTGGTTCCCGCCGACCCCGTCGGCCACCACCAGGACGTGCCCGCGGTGGCACCCGTGGGTGGACGGGGCGTGGGGCGGGGACGCCTGCCGGACGGTCAGCGTCCGGGCCAGCTCGGCGATGGCGAAGCAGTCCTCGTTCGTGTCCCGGACCTGCCCCCGGTCGGTCAGACCGAAGCTCCGGAGGGCGAGCCGCGGGCGGTGGGCCCGGACCCCGGCCGCCGGGGCCGGGGGCCGTAACCTGGTGACGACGGTGTCGGCGGTCATGGCGATCCCCTTGTCCTTTCCGCCGCGGGGCCGGCCGCCCCACGGCTCGTAGTGTTCGGACCTCTGGCCGTGGCGGCCGGTCACACGTCGATCTCGGCCCGGAGCAGGCCCCGGTCGGCGGTCGGTGGTCCGACCCGGAACCCGGCCCGCTCGCACACCCGCTGCATCCCGACGTTCCCGGGCAGGATGTCCGCGATCACCCGCCGCACCCCCTCGTTCCGGGCGAACCCGAGCAGCCGGCGGAGCAGCTCCTCCCCGAGCCCCTGCCGCTGAAACCGGTCGGCCACAACCAGGGCGAACTCGGCCTCCCCCCGGCCGGGTCGGCGGATCAGCCGGCCGACGGCCACGATCCCGGCCGCCGGGTGCTCGGCCACCAGAGCCAGCTCCCGGTCGTAGTCGACGAAGCAGAGCCGGGCCAGCCGGTCGTGAGCCACCCGCTGGCTCAGTTGGAGGGTCTGCAAGTACCGCTGGAACACCGTCTGTTCGGACAGCAGCTCGTGGAACCGGGCCATCAGCGGCTCGTCGTCCGGGCGGATCGGGCGGACGACCAACGGGTCGCCGCCGGTCAGCCGGAACGGGGCCACGTACCGGCCCGGGTACGGGCGGATGGCCGGTCGGGGGAGGTCGGCGTCCGCGGCCGCCGGGTCGTGCAGCACCACCCGGGCGTCCAGGGCGACCAGCCCGTCCGGGCCAGCCACCAGCGGGTTGATGTCCACCTCCTTGACCCGCGGCAGGTCGAGGACCATCTGCCCGAACCGGACCAGCAGCCGGTCCAGGGCCGTGAGGTCGACCGGAGCCCGGCCGCGGACCCCCTTCAGGGCGGCGTACACCTTGGTCTGCTCCGTCAGCCGCCGGGCCAGGGTAGTGGTCAGCGGCGGCAGGGCCAGCGCCCGGTCCCGGTACACCTCGACCAACTGCCCGCCTGACCCGAACAGGAGTACCGGCCCGAACTGTGGGTCGACGCTGCTGCCGAGGATCAACTCGTACCCGGCCGTCCGGACCATCGGTTGGACGGCCACCCCGGCGAAGTGCCCGGGCCCGGCCTTCTCCTGGACTGCGGCCTCGATCCGGCGGTAGGCCCTGCGGACGGAGTCGGCGTCCGACAGGCCCAGTTCAACCCCGCCGACGTCGGTCTTGTGGGTGATGGTCAGGGAGTGCAGCTTGAGGACAGCCGGGTAACCGAGCCGCTCGGCCACCCGGACCGCCTCGTCCTCGCTCCCGGCCACCTCGGTCCGCACGGTCGGGATGCGGTAGACGGCCAGGAGCCGCTTCGACTCGGCCTCGGTCAGGATCGTCCGGCCGGCGGCCCGGGCGGCCTCGACGATCTGCCCGGCCTCCTCCCGGTCGGGGGCGTCGGCCCCGCCGTCCGGAATCGGGTCGGGGGTCTCGTACTGGCCGGTCAGGTTCTGGGCGTACTGCCACATCGAGCAGAACACCCGGGCCGCGGTGTCGGGGTACGGGAACGTCTGGATGCCGGCCCGGTTCAGGACGTCGATCCCGGCCGCCACCGCGGCCCCGCCCATCCAGCTCGCTAGCACGGGCTTGCCGGTGGACCTGGCGTACGGGGCCAGCCCCTCGGCCGTCCGGGTCGGGTCGGTCATGTCCTGGGGGGTGAGGACGACCAGCAGGCCGTCGCTGTTGGGGTCGGCGGCGACCGTCTCGACCGCCTGGGCGTACCGGTCCGGCCCGGCGTCCCCGAGGATGTCGACCGGGTTGCCGTGGCTCCAGTGGGGCGGCAGGAAGCCGCTTAGGGCGGCGACGGTCGGGGGTGCGAGCTTGGCCAGCTCCCCGCCGGCCGCGATGAGGGCGTCGGTGGCCAACACCCCGGGGCCGCCAGCGTTCGTCACCACCGTCAGCCGGGGCCCCTTCGGGCGTGGCTGGCGGGCCAGCACCCCGGCCAGGTAGAACAGCTCGGCGATCGACCCGACCCGGAGCACCCCGGCCCGGCGGAA
>JAIEQN010000701.1 GCA_019747685.1 Gemmataceae bacterium | reverse complement strand
CGTAGCCGAACGCCACGCCCCCGGCCGGGGCTCCGCCCATACCGCCGGCCGCGCCCGGGGCGCCCGGCCGGCCGCCGCGGCTGCTCAGGCGTGGCGCGAGGTCGGACGCTTGGCCGTTCGGGTCGCCCGCCTGCCTGTCCGCCAGCGCGTCCTTGTTCTTGTCGAACCCGGGGTCGTAGGTCGGCGGGCGGAGGGAGGCGAACAGCTCCGGCTCGACCGTCGGCCGGGGGACGTACAGCGGGTTGTACAGGTCCATCTTGAACGAGATCGGCCGGCCCGAGACGAGGGCCATCTTGACGTTCGACCAGTCCTCGTCGGTCGGGTTCTCGACCGCCGCCCACCCTTGCAGGTACGGCTTGCCGCCGTTCTCGCCGTCCAGCACCAGCCGGTAGCTGGTCTTCCAGATCGGGGCCTCGACGACGTACCCGACCCGGACCTGCCGCTTGCCGTCGCCGGCGAAGTGGAGCGAGACGGCCTTCTTCTCGGTGTCGTGGTTGGTGGCCAGGACTTCGAGGGCCCGCCGGACCTCGCTCTCGATGGCCGGGTTGGCGAACTTGAGCTGCTGGATGTCGGCCAGCTTGATCGACCGCAGGCCCTCGGCACACCACAGGTTCAGGACGCCGACCGGGACCGGCGGGCCGTCCTTCGGCCCGGGTTCGGTCCGGGTTTCCACCCCGACGATGCTGCCGACCAGCTTGCCCGGCTGGTTCTGGGCGGTCGGCTGGGCGGTGACTTCCACCCGCTCGCCCCGGGCCTGGGTCAGGATGTCGGACAGGGACGGGTTGTTGTTCAGGTTGATGGCGAAGCTGGCGAGGGTCCGGGCGGCCGGCTCCCGGCTGTCGTAGCTGACCGCGGCGACCCGGCCCCCGCCCAGGTCTTCCAGCACCATGCTCTTGAGAAGGTCGTTGATGTCGGTCTCCGGGAAGGTCAGGTCGACCCGGGCGTCCCCGTCCACCTCGCCGCCGCGGCTGAAGTAGCCGACCCCACTGCTGAACAGGACCACCCGCGTCACCGGCAGGGCGACCGCCGGCTTGAGGTCCTGCTTGTTCTCCGCCCCGACCTGGGCCAGCCACCGGTCGGCCCCGACCGCCACCGCGGCCGCCGCCACCGGCAGCCCCCACAGCCACTTCCGCCGGACCATGTTCGCACCCTTGTGGAGATGTGCCCCGGGCCGGGGCCGAGACGGGTTCCGCCGACCACCCCGATGATACCCGGCCGGCCCGGGCCGCACACCGGGGCCGGGCCGGATGTTACGGTCGCATTACGAACGGCCGGGCCGTCGGGACGTTGGCCGGGAACGGTGTGGTTGGTCTGACGTACTTTCTTCCGGTCGAGTCGGATGGTTCGGGCGTGGGGTGGGACACCCGCGTGGAACCAATGGGAGCCGGGCGGGCGGGTGGTGTCCCGGCCCGGCGGCCGGTGGTAGAATCTCCCCGAGCCAACGGGTGATCGGGAGGTAGCCGCTGTGCTGACGTTCGGCGGGCGGGGGAACCGGCGGGAGTTCCTGCGGGTCGGCGGGCTGGGGGTGGCCGGGCTGACCCTGGCCGACCTGCTCCGGCACGACGCCCGGGCCGAGTCGCCGGCCCGCCCGAAGTCGGTCATCTACGTCGTCCTCAACGGCGGCCCGAGCCACATCGACTCGCTCGACCCGAAGCCGGACGCCCCGGACGAAATCCGCGGCCCGTTCGGGACCATCCCGACGGCCTTACCCGGGGTCCGCGTCACCGAGCTGCTGCCCCGGCTCGGCGGGATGCTCGACCGGCTGGCCCTCGTCCGCGGCGTCCGGTCGGTCGAGAACGACCACTTCCTGAGCGAGGTGTACAGCGGCCTGCCCCGGACCTCGGGCCGGCGGCCGGCGTTCGGGTCGGTGGTCAGCCGGCTGGCCCCGGGCGGGTCGCCGCTGCCGCCCTACGTCAGCCTCCACCGGCAGTCGAGCGAGCAATTCGAGTTCGAGCTACCGCACTACGCCGGGTCGAACCACGCCCCGTACCGGCCGTTCGCCGAGGCCCTGGCCGACCTCCGGCCGGTGGCGTCGGGGGAGCTGCTCGACGACCGCACCCGGCTCCTCGCCGCGTTCGACGTGATGCGGCGGGAGGCCGACCGGCCGGACAGCCCGGCCGGGCTGGACCGGTTCCGGGCGAAGGCCCTGGACATCATTACCTCGCCGGCCGTGCGGGCCGCGTTCGACCTGTCCCGGGAGTCGCCCAAGACGCTCGACGCCTACGGCCACGGCCGGGGGAAGTACCCGCACCAGACGGTGAAAACCCTCTTCTACCCGTGGGACGCGGGGAAGTTCGTGCTGGCCCGGCGGTTGGTCGAGGCCGGGGTCCGGGTCGTCACCCTGCGGGCCGGCGACTGGGACCACCACAGCGGCCCGGAGTCGGACATCTTCGCCGCCCTGCGGTGCCTCTTGCCGCTGGTGGACCGGAGCGTGTCGGCCCTGGTGGACGACCTGGCCGACCGCGGGCTGGCCGACGACGTGCTGGTGGTGGTGCTGGGCGAGTTCGGGCGGACGCCGAAGATCAGCCAGCCCGGGCCGGGCCGGGAGCACTGGGCCGACGCCGGGTTCGCGCTCGTCTCCGGCGGCGGGCTGACGATGGGTCAAGTCGTCGGCGAGACGGACTCCCGCGGCGAGCGGTCGAAGTCCGGGGCGATCACCTTCCAGAACCTGATGGCCACGACCTACCACGTCCTCGGGGTCGACCCCGGGGCAACTCTGCCGGACTTCACCGGCCGGCCGCAGTACCTGCTCGACGACCCCCAGCCGGTCCGGGAACTGGTCGGGTGACCGCCCACCGGCTCGAACCCCTCGCCCGCCCTTCGACTGACCACCCTACCGGATCGCCTCGGCGACCTCGCGCTGTCCGGCCGCCGTCGGGGCGGCCGGCGGGTCCGCGTGGCCGGGGTCGGCCGGGGCGGGCGGGTCCGGGACCAGCGGGTACAGGAGTTGGTCGATCAGCCCGTCCGGCACCTTCGCCCGGATGCCGTAGTCGGCCGGGAACTCGGCCGGCAGGTGGTGGGTGCCGAACAGCCGGTCCAGCCAGGGGAGGGTGGAGGCGTAGTTGTGGTTGATCGGGCCGGACTTGGTGTGGTGCCAGTGGTGGAACGCCGGGGTGGTGACCAGCCACTCCAGCGGCCCGAACCGCCACCGCAGGTTGGCGTGGATGAAGAACCCCCACACCGTCCCGAGGACCACGACCAGGACCGGGACCAGGGTGCCGTCCAGCCCGGCCGGGCCGCCCAGCCCGAGGACGTAGATCGGGACCAGCCCGCAGAACCGGCCGAACACCATGTCGACCGGGTGGGCCCGGGAGTTGACCAGGAAGTCGACGTGTTCGGCCGAGTGGTGGATGGCGTGGAACCGCCACAGGACCGGGACCACGTGGCTGAGCCGGTGGCCCCAGTAGTACCCGACCTCCCCGGCCACGAACGCGGCCGCCACCCGGGCCCCCAGCGGCAGGCCGGCGGCCGCCTCCAGGACCCCGGCCGGGACGACCCGGTGGACGGCCCAGGCCAACAGGCCGACCGGCCCGGCCAGCAGGAACGCCGGGACCAGGCTGCTCAGGAAGTAGTAGGCCAGGTCGGTGCCGACCCCCTTGCGGAACAGCCGCTGGGGGCGGGCGGCGAACAGCCGCTCCAGGGGGACGAAGACGGCGACCAGGATCGCCAGCCAGACGCACACCCGGGCGACGTTGGCCGCCAGGCCGGGGAGGTCCGCGCTCGGTTCCGCCATGCGTGCCGCTCCGTGAGTGCCGTCGCCCAACCTTAGGACGCGGCGCGCGGACGCGGCGGGGTTTTTGCCCCGCCGCGCCGGACCCGCTTAGGGGTTAAACATCAGGCGGCGGCCTTGGCCCGCCGGCGGGCCCGGACGGCCCCGACCCCGAACGCCCCGAGGGCCAGCAGCGACAGCGACGCCGGCTCCGGCACGGCCTGGGTCATGGTCACCCCGTCGAGCAGGACGAACGGCGGCAGGCTGGCGTTCGGCCCGCCGAGCGGGAAGAACGACAGGACCTCGCTGGCGCTGTCGGCGGTGAAGGTGAACGAGTCGTAGAACCAGCCGAGGAACCCGTGGTTGGGGAGGTGGACGATCGCGGTGTCCTGGGACTCGCTGCCGAGGCTGACCCGCCACCCCTCGGTCGTCGGGCCGTCGAAGAACAGTTGCTGGGCGGCGGCCCAGTAGAAGCCCACCTCGTACTTCGCCCCGGGGGTCAGGCCGGTGACCGTCTGGGAGATCGCGCCCACCTGGAAGGACGGGTCCGCGGCGACGAAGGCCCCGCCGACCGGGCTGAGGGTCATCCCGTTGGCCGACCCGTTGCCCGGGCCCCACAGGGCCAGGAACCCGTACTGGCCGACGGCCCCACTGTTGTCGGCGCTCGTGCCGGAGATCGTACCGCCCTCCGGGTTGAACAGGAAGGTGTAGCTCCCGCTCGGCGGCGGCACCGACCAGTCGGTGGCGGACGTGTTGAACCCGAGCTGCCCGTTCCCGCCGTTCATCTCGAACCCGCCGTTGGACACGAAGTCGGCCCCGGCCCGGCCGGGCGCGCCGACCAAGACGGCGGCGGCGAGTGCGAGGGCCGACAGGCCGAACACGTCCATCTTCCGCAGGGCCATGATCCACCTCGGGCGTCGGGCGCGTGGGTGGGCGGGCCGACCCACCGAGGTCGGGCCGCCGCCGGTATCGCGCCGGATACCGGACCACCGGGTCGCCCGCACGGAAGAACCTGTGACGTGCTGGGCGGCCGGTCCGTCCGTTATGACCCACACCGGCTGGGCGGGCAACCGATTGATCGTCCGGCGACCGGATTTATCGGCCTTGGTTCTGCTGCTGGCCGAATTTGTAGCGTGGTGGAAGCAACCACCCCGGCCGGGAAGCGGCCGGCCGACCCCCTATGTCGCCCGCGGCAGCACCCACGACCACCACGACCGGGGCGGGCCGGACGGGGCCGGCCGGCGGTCGGTGGCCGGGGCGATGCCCGGGGGGGTGGCCACCGGCCGGGCCTCCGCGGTGTCCCCGGTGGGGCTGTCGTCGCCGCCCTCCTCCGGGTCGCCGGCAGCCGCCGGGCAGAGCTTGGGCATTTCCGACTCGGCCGGCAGTGGCACCTCGGCCGGCTCCCACCGGGCCAGGGCGGCGGCCGCCTTCCCCGGCGTCTGATACCGCGACCGGGGGTCCTTGGCCATCATCTTGGCCAGCACCGCCGCCAGCCCCTCGGGCACGTCGGGGCGAAGCTCCCGGATCGGGGTCGGGTCCTGCCGCCGGTGCCAGGTCAGCTTCTGCGACACCGTCCCGGACGGGAACGGCGGGTGCCCGGCCAGCAGGTAATACAGCGTCCCGCCCAGGGCGTACACGTCGGCCCGGGTGTCGGCCGCGTGGCTGTCGGCCACCTGCTCCGGGGCGACGTAGTCGGCCGTCCCGAGGACCACGTTGTCGTCGTACTTCTTGGTCAGGTCGTCGAGGTGGTCGCGGACGAACCGGGCCAGCCCGAGGTCCAGCAGCCGGGCCGTGCCGTGCCGGTCGATCAGGACGTTGCCGGGCTTCACGTCCCGGTGGACGATCCCCCGGCGGTGGGCGTACCCCAGGGCCTCGGCCACCTGCCGGGCGTAGCTCACCGCCCGGCCCAGGTCGAGCGGCCCGAACCGCTTGACCAGGTCGAGCAGGTTCGGCCCGGGGACGTAGTCCATGACCAGGTAGTGCAGGTCGCCGTCCCGGTCGATGGCGTGGGTGCGGACGACGTGGGGGTGGTCGAGGGCGGCGGCCGCCCGGGCCTCGCGGTAAAACCGGCCGAGGGCCGCCGGGCTGCTGGCCCGGGCCGGCGGCAGCACCTTCACGGCGACCCGCTTGCGGGTGTCCAGGTGTTCGCACAGGAACACCTGCCCCATCCCGCCGACCCCGATCCGCTCCAGCAGCTTGTACCGGCCGAGGGTGAACCCCTTGTACTTGCCGAGCAGCAGTTGCTCGGCCTGGAAGTGGGTCAGGAGGCCGTCGCGGACGAACACGTCGGCGGCCGCCCGGGCGTCGGCCGGCAGCCCGCGGGCGACGGCCAGCCGGACGACCAGCTCGTCCACCAGCCCGCTCTGGCGGACCAGGTCGGCCAGCTCGCCGGCGGATTCGGGTACGGACATCGGCCACCCGGGCGGGAGGGGACGGACCGCCGGAAGGGTAGAACGGGAGGCCGCGCGAGGCAAACGGAGACCCCACCCCCCGGGGTGGCGAGCCGGGTGCTTGGCGAGCCGGGAGCGTGAGCGACCGGAGTGCTGGAAGCTCCGGTCGCTCACGCTCCCGGCTCGCCTCGGGCCTCCGCGTTCGGGTAGGGGGTCGGCTTTACCGACTTGACCTCCGCCCCGCCCCCGGGTATCCCGGTCGGTCCGCGCCAGGACGGCCGCGGGGACGGGCCACGGAGGGCGCGGGATGCGGCGGACGAGCGTTGTCGGGGCGATGGTTCTGGCGTTCGCAGGTCAAGCGGTCGGCCAGGAAGTCCGCTGGCGGCACGATTATTCGGCTGCCCGCAAGGAAGCCGCTGCGGCCAACAAGCCGTTGTTGCTCGACTTCGGCAGCGAGGATTGCGTCTGGTGCCGGAAGCTCGACGCCACCACGTTCCGCCAGCCGGCCGTGGCCGAACTCCTGAACGACCGGTTCGTCCCGGTCAAGGTGGACGGCCAGAAGGACGCCTGGCTGAGCCAGAAGGCCGGGGTGGAGGCGTTCCCGACGCTGGTGCTGCTCTCCCCCGAGGGGAAGATTCTGGCCCGGCACGACGGGTACGCCGACGTGGGTAAGCTCCTGCCGCTGCTCCGTCAAGTTCTGCCGACCAAGCCGGTCGCCCCGGCCCCGGCGGCGCCCCGCCCGCCGGTGGTCGAGCTGCTGGCCCAAGCCCGGGCCGACCACGACGCCGGCCGGTATCTCGCCTGCATCGAGCGGTGCGACCGGCTGCTGGCCGCCCACCCGGCCGCCCCGGAGGCGGCCGACGCCCGCCGGCTGACCGCCGCCATCACCGCCGACCCGGCCAAGTGGGGCCGGGTCACCGGCCAGCTCCAGTCCGACCTCACCGCCCTGCAACGGGACCTGCACGCGGCCCTGGGGCGGTAGGATCGCCCCCGACCGGCCCCCGGATGGTTCCAGCCCGGGGACACACCCCGCGGCTGACGAATCGGTTTGCGGCCTGACACATCCGGCCGCGGCCGAACAAATCTTGATCGGAATGACGCCCGGACGAGCCGACCCGGTCGTTGCGTCGGCCGGGCCGCCCGCGTACACTTGCGGAACTCCCTTCCCCTCCCCGGAGTTCCGCCGTGACCCGCCGCCAGTTCGTCCGGTCGGCCGCCGCATCGACGGCCGCCGTCGCCGCCACCGGCCCGACCCTCCTCGGCATGACCAAGAAGGCCGACGACCCGAACCCGGTCATCGGCACCGGCGAACACCAGTACCAGTGCTTCCACAACTGGGGCGAGCTGCCGAAGGACTACCAGTGGCAGACCACCCACAACGTCGCCTTCGACTCCCAGGGCCTCGCCTACATCACGCATCAAGGGATCGGTAACGGGATGGACACCGTCCTGGTGTTCGACCCGAAGGGGAAGTTCGTCCGGTCGTTCGGCCGGGAGTGGCACGGCGGCGGCCACGGCATCGAAATCCGCAAGGACGGCTCCGACGAGTTCGCCTACCTGACCAACACCTGGACCCGGAACCTGAAGCTGGCCAAGACCACCCTGGACGGCGACATCGTCTGGTGGCAGGGCCGGCCGCAGGCCAAGGAGTACGAGGACAAGAAGCGGGCGTACAACCCGACCAACATCTCCTGGCGGCCGGACGGCGGGTTCACCGTCGGCGACGGGTACGGGTCGAACTACCTGCTCGACTTCGACAAGGACGCCAAGCTCGTGCGGGTGTACGGCGGCACCGGCGACGGCCCGGGCCAGTTCAAGACGCCGCACGGGAACTGGCTCGACGACCGGGACAAGGCCCACCCCGTCCTGGTCGTCTGCGACCGGGCCAACGCCCGGCTCCAGACGTTCACCCTGGACGGCCGGCCGATCGCGGCCACCGAGCCGAACAAGGTGGTACTGTTCCCGGCCCACGCCAAGACCCGGGGCGACGTGCTGCTGGTGCCCGACCTGCACGCCCGGGTCAGCCTGTTCGGCAAGGGCTTCCAACCCATCGTCCACCTGGGGGAGGACGAGGCGTGGCGGAAGCGGGTGGTCGGGAGCCTGGGCAAGGGGATGACGCCGGTCCGGACCCAGCCGAAGGAGTGGCCGGCCGGGAAGTTCGTCCACCCGCACGACGCGGCGTTCGACAAGGACGGGAACATCGTCGTGGTCGAGTGGGTCGAGCCGGGCCGGGTGACGTTCCTGAAGAAGGTGGCGTAGGTCCGGGCGAGCGGGGGCGTCAGCCGGTCGGTGGGTTGTTTTGTCTTCGGCCCGAAGGGCCGGTTCCGTCAGCCCAGCCCGGAGGGCTGGGTAACAGGTCATCCACAACCCCGGCCCTGTAGGGGCCGTTCCGGGCGCGGGAACGGCCCCTACAGGGCCGGGGCCATCGCCGGATGTTCACCCAGCCCTCCGGGCTGGGCTGACGGAACCGGCCCTTCGGGCCGAAGACCGGGGCCGCAGGCCGGGACCATGCCCCTCCAGCCAGCCCCAGCTCGCCTTCCCCCGAAGGATTTCGCCCGCCGCCGGACAACCCGTCGGTGAACCCCCGGCCGGCCCCCGGTTCCGCCCCTACCTTGACGCCCCCGGGCGGGACCGGAACAATACCCTAACGGCCCGTCGGTCGCCCGCCCGCCCCACCGGCCCCCGGGCCGTCCCCGAGATCCCACCCGATGCGTGTCGCTCCCCGCCGGCTCGGCCCGGCCGTCGCGTTCGCCGCCCTGTGGGCCGCCGGCTGCGGCACCGACCCGGCGATCAGCTCGTACCGGGTGCCCCGGAGCACCGAGGCCGGCCAGCCCGCCCCGCCGGACGCCCCCGCCGGCGACTACCGCATCCTCGGGGCCATGTACCCGGCCGACGACCCCCAGTGGTTCCTCAAGCTGACCGGCCCGGCCGACGCGGTGGCCAAGAACGAGGCCGCCTTCGACAAGCTGGCGGCGACGCTCGCCCTGCCGGCCGGCGGGGCCAAGGCGCCCACGTTCACCCTGCCCGAGGGGTGGAAGCTGGCCGGGCCGCGGAGCATCCACGCCGAGACCGTCCGCACCCCGGACGGGCTGGAGATGACCGTCACCGCGTCGGTCGGCGGGGTGGCGGCGAACGTCGACCGGTGGGCCGGTCAGGTCGGGGCGGCGAACCCCGCCGGGGCCACCCGCCCGCTCGACGCGGCCGGGGTGAAAGGGCTGCGGGTCGACCTCCGCGGGCCGAAGAACCCCTCGGCCGGCGGGATGGGTCCAATGATGGGGAAGAAGTAGACCCGTTTCCGCCCTCTCCCCTTGAGGGAGAGGGCAGCCGGCCGCCGGCCGGCGGGTGAGGGGAACACCACAAGCCCACGTCCCCTCACCCGGCTCGCTGACGCGAGCCACCCTCTCCCTCAAAGGGAGAGGGTCGAGGCCCGGACACGCGAGGACCCGCCGATGAGCATCACCGCCGCCGACCCCGCCGCCCGCGGCGGGCCCGGCCGCAACCCGGCCGGCAAGCCCCGGCCCGGCCTGGCGGAGTACGCCGCGCGGGTCGTCCGGCCGGCCGCCTCCCTGCAACTGACCGTCGGCCTGTTCGTGCTGTCCCTGCTCCTGGTCTTCTTCGGCACCCTGGCCCAGACCGGGGCCGGCATCTGGACCGTCATCGACACCTACTTCTGGTCGTACGGGGTGAAGGTCGACTTCCAGCTCCTGGTCCGGTTCGCCCAGACGTTCGACGTGTTCAACGTCATCTCGCCGACCGCCTCGGTCCCGGGCTGGTTCCCCTTCATCGGCGGCAAGCTCCTGGCCTTCCTCCTGGCCGGCAACCTCCTGGCCGCCCACCTGGTCCGGTTCAAGCTGACCTGGAAGCGGGCCCCGGTCATCACCCTCCACGCCGGGCTGCTGCTGCTGTTCGCCGGCGAGTACGTCACCCGCGAGTACTCGGTCGAGCAGCGGATGGAAATCCCCGAGGGCGGGTCGGCGAGCTACGCCTACGACGCCCGCAACTGCGAGCTGGCGTTCGTCGACCGGACCGACCCGGCGTCCGACCGGGTGGTCGTCGTCCCGGGCAAGCTGCTGGCCGCCGGCGGGCGGATCACCCACCCCGACCTGCCGGCCGACGTCCAGGTCGTCCGGTACTACAAGAACGCCTTCCTGGACGACGCCCAGCCGGGCGGGGACAACCCGGCCACCGCCGGGTTCGGGCGAACCGCCCGGGTCATCGGCCGGGACGAGGTCGCCGGGGTCGAGACCCAGCAGGGGGCCGACTTCCCGGCCGCCTACGTCACCCTGCTCAAGAAGGGGACGGACGAGCCGATCGGGACGTACCTGGTGTCGGTCTTCGCCACCCGGCTGCCCCGGCCGCTCACCCAGACGGCCGAGGTCGGCGGCGTCCCCTACGACCTGTCGCTGCGGTTCACCCGGTACTACAAGCCGTACACCCTGTCGCTCAAGAAGTTCCGGTTCGACCGGTACGTCGGGACCGAGGTGGCCAAGAACTACAGCAGCGAGGTGGTCCTGGACGACCCGGAGCGGGGCGTCCACGAGGAGGTGACCATCGCCATGAACGAGCCGCTCCGGTACGGGGGCGAGACGTTCTACCAGGCCGACTTCGACCACGAGACGGAGAAGGCCACCATCCTCCAGGTGGTCCGCAACCCGGGGTGGACGCTGCCGTACGTCGCCTGCGTGGTGGTCGGGGTGGGGATGCTGTGGCACTTCGGCCTCGGGCTGGCCACCTTCGCCCGGCGGCGGACGGCCCAGGCCGGCGGGCGGGCGGCCATCGCCCCGAAGACGCCGTTCGAGAAGGTCCTGCCGTGGGCCGCGGTCGGGCTGTCGGTCCTGCTGTTGGGGGGGGCCGCCCTCTCCGCCCTCGGGGGCGGCGGGGGGGCGTTCGACCTGGCCGCGGCCGGCCGGCTGCCGGTGGTCGAGGGCGGCCGGGTCAAGCCGCTCGACTCGGTCGCCCGGGTCAACCTGCGGGTCATCTCGAACGGCGAGTCGTTCGCCGACGGCGGCCGGTCGTACCCGGCGATGAGGTGGTTCCTGGACACCGCGGCGGCCGCCCCGGCCGACCCGGGGGACCTGCCGGACCCCGGCCCGGCCGGCAAGTACCGGGTGTTCCGGATCGAGAGCGACCAGGTCCGCAAGCTGCTCGGGCTGCCGGCCCGGGAGGGGCTGCGGTACTCGTTCGACGAGGTCCGGGGGAAGGCCCGGGAGTTCGAGGCGGCGGTCCAGAAGGCCCGGGCCAAGCCGGACAAGGACCGGGACATCTTCGACAACAAGGTGCTCGACCTGAAGCGGCAGACGGCGGCCTACATGGAGGTGCTGCTGCGGGCCGGGCCGCTGGTCCTGCCGCCGGCCGACGGGAAGGACTGGCGGTCGGCGGCCGACGCCGAGCAGGCGGCCACCCGCCGGGTGGTCGAGATCATCCGGGCCAAGTTCCCCAACCTCCGGGAGCGGAAGCTGACCGAGGCCGAGCAGGCGGAGGTGCTGGCGGCCGTCTCCGACGCCCGGGCCGAGGCCGCCAGGGACGACCCGGCGGCCGGCGCCTGGGACGAGCTCCTGGCCGCCTACCGCAAGCCGGACGCGGCCAAGTTCAACAAGCTGGTGGCCGAGTACCGGGCCTCCCGGTACCCGAACCTGTCGGGGTGGGACGCCCTGCGGGTGGAGGTCGAGTGGTTCCTGAACGGGTGGGCCCCGTTCTGGTGGTGTACCCTCTTGTACGTCCTGGCGTTCCTCCTGGCGGTCGGCGGGTGGGTCGGGATGGTGGCCCGGCCGACCCTGGGGGAGAGCCTGCGGCGGGCGTCGTTCGGGGTGCTGGTGGTGACGTTCGCCGTCCACCTGACGTTCCTGCTGGCCCGGATGTACCTGATGGGCCGGCCGCTGGTGTTCGTCACCAACCTGTACTCGTCGGCGGTGTTCATCGGGTGCGCGGCGGTGGCGGCGTGCCTGGTGATCGAGCGGGTCTTCCCGGTCGGGCTGGGGAACGCGGTGGCCGCCGGGCTGGGGGTGGCGACCGGGGTGCTGGCCCACAACCTGGCGGTCGGGTCGGACACCCTGGGGATGCTCCAGGCGGTGCTGGACACCAACCCGTGGCTGGCCACCCACGTGACCACCATCACCCTCGGGTACGCGGCCACCTACGTGGCCGGGGCGATCGCCGTCGGGTACGTCCTGGCCGGGGTGTTCACCCGGGGGCTGGACCACCCGGTCCGGTTCGGGGCCAAGGACCTGCCGATGGGCCGGGTGGTCGGGATGGTGCTGTACGGGGTGATCTGCGGGGCGACCCTGTTGAGCTTCGTCGGGACGGTGCTGGGGGGCATCTGGGCGGACCAGTCGTGGGGCCGGTTCTGGGGGTGGGACCCGAAGGAGAACGGGGCGGTGATGATCGTCACCTGGAACGCCCTGATCCTGCACGCCCGGTGGGCCGGGCTGGTCAAGGACCGGGGGGTGGCGGTGCTGGCCCTGGTCGGGAGCATGGTGACGACGTGGAGCTACTTCGGGACGAACCAGCTCGGGGTCGGGCTGCACTCGTACGGGTTCAGCAAGACGCTCAAGGACGGGTGCGCCCTCACCTGGCTGGTCCACCTGGCCCTGATCGGGCTGGCCCTGGCCCCGCCCCGGTACTGGAAGAGCACCCCGAACAAGGCGGTGTAAGGCATCGTCCGGGGTGACGGCCCGCCGTCGCCCCGGTGAAAACCCGGCCACAGATGAAGACAGGAGAGACACAGATCGGAACAGAACTCAAATTTGTTCTGTTCCGATCTGTGTCTCTCCTGTCTTCATCTGTGGCCGGTCTTGTTCGCATCCCGCCCGGAACCCGGCCTCCCCGGCTGCGGTTGCCCCCCTCCCCCCCGCGGCATATCCTCCGACTCAACGCCACTCCCTTCCACCCACCGCGGGACACCCCCATGCCGTCCGACAAGAAGGTCCGGGTCGCCATCGTCGGCCTCGGGTTCGGGGCCGAGTTCATCCCCATCTACCAGGCCCACCCGAACGCCGAGATGGCCGCCGTCTGCCGGCGGAACAAGGCCGAGCTGGACAAGGCCGGGGACCGGTACGGGATCGCCAAGCGGTACACGTCCTACGACGACCTGCTCAAGGACCCGGAGGTCGACGCCGTCCACATCAACAGCCCGATCCCCGACCACGGGCCGCAGACGATCGCCGCCCTCAAGGCCGGCAAGCACGTCGCCTGCACCGTCCCGATGGCCACGACGAAAGAGCAGATCAAGGAGATCGTGGAACTCCAGCGGAAGACGGGGAAGGTGTACATGATGATGGAGACGGTCGTGTACAGCCGGGAGTACCTGTTCGTCAAGGAGCTGTACGACCGGGGCGAGCTGGGCCGCGTCCAGTTCCTCCGGGGCAGCCACCAGCAGGACATGGACGGGTGGCCGGACTACTGGCCCGGGCTGCCGCCGATGTGGTACGCCACCCACTGCGTCAGCCCGTGCCTGGCGATCCTGAGTAAGCCCGGGCAGCCGGCGTTGGCCGACAAGGTGAGCTGCTACGGGTCCGGCCGCATCCGGGAGGAGTTGGTCGGCAAGTACGGCAGCCCGTTCGCGGTCGAGACGGCGACGTTCTCGGTCGAGGGGTCGGACGTGTGCGCCGAGGTGACCCGCAGCCTGTTCGACGTGGGCCGGCAGTACCGGGAGAGCTTCGACTGCTACGGGTCGAGGAAGTCGTTCGAGTGGCAGCAGGTGGAGAACGAGGAGCCGGTCATCCACACCAAGAGCACGGCCGAGAAGCCGGTCCCGGAGCCGGAAATCCCGGCCCGGGTGAAGGTGCCGGACTACGCCAAGCTCTTGCCCGAGCCGGTCCGGAAGTTCACCATGCCGGCGGCCATCCAGGACGCCGAGCACCTGAGCTTCTTGCAGGGCGGGGGGCACGGCGGCAGCCACCCGCACCTGGCCCACAACTTCCTGGCGGCGGTGCTGGGCGAGGGGCCGGCCTTCCCCGACGCCCCGACCAGCGCGAACTGGACGCTGGTGGGCATCTGCGCCCACGAGAGCGCCCTCAAGGGCGGCGA
>JAIEQN010001140.1 GCA_019747685.1 Gemmataceae bacterium | reverse complement strand
GAGGACGAGGTGAACGAGGCGTCGGCCCCGCGGGCGGCGATCGAGCCGGAGCCGGTCAAGCCGCCGCAGCGGGTGACGCCGTCGTCGGCCCCGAAGTTCGACGACGCGGCCCCGACGAACCTGCCGCCGAAGGTGTGAACCTTGACGGCCCGGCGGGCGTCCCTTATCACGTTAGCTACCGGCCTGCGGGGTCCCGCGGGCCGAACCGGGCGGTTAACTCAGCGGCTAGAGTGCGTTCTTCACACGGACGAAGTCACAGGTTCAAATCCTGTACCGCCCATTGAATTGATCTGACAGGCGAAGCCAGCCGACGACAGCAAACGCCCATCGCCCCCCGACCACTTCGACTTGCGGCATCTATGACGCTTCCCGTCGCCCCAGGGCGGTCGCTGGCCGCACCGGGTTTCGCAGCGCCGGTGCAGCGCTGTCCTCAACGCCCCTCAACGCCCGCTCGAAGTCCTCGTCACGCACTTGCAGGTAGTGCCGCAGGGCGACGGCCGGGGTGTTCCCGAGCCAGCTACACACCACCTGAATCGGGTGGTGCTGAACCAGGTCGGTTTCGCAACTGGCCCGCAGGTTGTGGAACAGCCGCGGCCACGCCGCCAGCCCGGCCCGCCGGATGATCTTCTCGAAGGTCGTCCGCAGGTGCGCGTTCATCCACCCGCCCGGCCGGTCGGCCGCGGCCCGGTACCCGTCCCCCGTCTTCCCGCCGCCGACGTACACGTCACCGGGGCGGCCACCTCCCACGCCTCTTCGAGGACCGGCCGCAGGTCGGGGAAGATCGGCACCACCCGGTAATCCTTGCCCGGGTGGTGTTCCGTCTTCGGGTTGGGCACGGTCATGCGGCCCGTCTCGAAGTTGACGTGTTCCCACTTGAGGGACAGCACCTCGGACGGGTTCCGCAGCCCGGCGAACCGGGACAACGCCACGATCACCCGCCACGTCGGGTTGCAGGCCGCAAGCACCCGGCGGTCGTCGGCCGCGCTGACGTAGTGGCGGCGGGCTTCGGGGATCAGGCCCGGGGCGGACATGTCGGCGAACGGGTTGGCCGGGACGTACTTCGTCCGCCGGGCGAAGTCGAAGAACTGCTTGACGGTGTTCAGCCGCCGGGCGACGGTGACGGCGGCCAGCTTCGGCGCCCGGGTCAGGTAATGGGTTCGGAACTCGTCGGCCCGTCGCTCGTCAATCTCCCGCAGCGGGCAGCCGCCCCCGAAGAACCGTCGCACGTCGTTCGCCGCCGCGACGAGGTTGGTCACGGTCCCGCCTTTGGCGTCCGCCCGGCGGCGGGTCAGGTAGCCGTCGAGAAATGCCCCGAGCGTTTCGCTCTGGCGGACCGGGATCAGCCCGACGGCGGCCAGGTCGTCGCCGATGTCCGCGACCCAGCGGGCCGTCTCCCCGTCCAGGGGGAGCCTGCTGGTGGCCGCCGATTGCAGGTATTCCACCCGGAGCTCGACGCCCTCCGCCGTCTTCTTGCTGACCTTGCCCAGCCGGATCGTCCGCCGCTTGCCGTCCCCGGCGACGAACGGGATGACGCGGTTGCCCGTCTTGTCGGTGCTGAGCGAGGCCACAGGCTTACCCCCGGTCGGTGGGTCGGAGTTGCAAGTTGAAGTAGACGGCCAACTTGTCGGCGAGGTCGAGTCGCAATGATCGTTCGCCCCGCACGAAGCGGGACAGAGAGGCCCGTTGTACCCCGGTCGCCCGCTCGATGGCGAGCAGCGACAGCCCGGACCCGGCGATGGCCGCTCGGAGGGCATCGCTGATGGTGGGCGGGCCGGTCGGCATGTCGTCAATTATCCCATATCGCAGCCGGGTGTCAATCCGCCCGACTCGGGGCCGTCACGCCGGCAAATCGGGCTGCCGCCAAGTTGATTGTCAGGGTGCGACAGTTGGGCAACCGGGGTGGCACGTCGCGGGCAGGGTCGATAGCATCTCAGCTTCGACACGCCTCCGGTCGTCCGGACCGGGTCACACCCGAGCCGCCCATGCCCATCCCCGTCGCCTGCCCGTCCTGCAACGCCACCCTCCGCGCGCCCGACGCCACGGCCGGCAAGAAGACCCAGTGCCCCCGGTGTGGGGCCGGCATCACCGTCCCGGACCCGGCCTCGGAACCCGCCGACACACCCGCCCGGGAGACACACCCGCCCGCAGTCCCGAAACCCGCGGCCCGCCCGGGCGGCCCCCGGCCGTGCGGCGTGAGGGCCGGCCCGCGTTCGTTGTCGTCCCGGACGACGAGGACGGTGCCCCGCTCGCTCGCCGTCACCGGCCCCGGCGCCGACCCGTCGCGGTCGCCACCCAAAGACTTCCGCACCATGGTCGAGTTCTCCGCCTTCGGGGCCGGGATCGTGACGGCGGACCTCCAGTTCAACCGGAACATCGGCGGCACCATCTACACCGGAGCCTCGTCGCTCAACGTGCTGCAACTCAAGAACCGCTCGTCGTGACCCTGCGGGGGATCATGACCTCCCCGGTCGCCGGACGACCGATGCGGGGGTATCCTCGGCCCAGGTGCCGGGGTAGGTAGTCAACCAACCGCGATCAGCTCCGGCGATCCGTGGTAAATCCGGATCACGCCGGAGAGCGAAATGGCTGACGAGGAAAAAGACACCGGACCGAAGCTCGACAAGTGGCAGGGGTTGCTCATCTTCCTGGTCGCCCAGACCATCTCGGGCATCTGGTGGGCGGCCAACGTCACCTCGTCGCTGCCGATGCTCAAGGACAAGGCCGTCGAGACGACCGCGACGATCCGGGCCGCCGCCGCGAGCCGCTACACCGCCCAGGACGCCAACCGGGACTTCACCTTCCGCGACGAGAAGTTCAAGGAGAACAACGACCGGCCGGTCGAGACGGACCGCCGCATGGTCGAGCTCGAGCGTCGGTTCGCCCGGACGGTCCAGTGATCCCGTAGCTCTGCGGTGTCGATCCGCGCTATCCTGGGCCCATGCGGAAGCCCCTGCCCGTCCTCCTGCTGATGATCGTGCCGTCGACCGGCTTGGCCCAGTACGTCGGCCTGTCGGCGTTCGCCGCGAGGAACCCGAACTTCCCGTGCGACGCCTACCTCAACACCGTGTCGAACGCCCGCTGCCCGGCGATGAGCGTGGTCTGGGGCGTGTTCGGCACGGACGACACCTGCGTCGTCCGCTTCCTCGACGCGTTGAAGGACCGGCCGCACCTCCTGCAGATCCACCCCTGGAACAATGTCGCTTTGCGGAACCGGACGACGGAGCCGGGGCAGGTCTTTCACGGGCCCACTCTGACCACCACCGGTCGATGTCCTGCCCGCGGAGGTACTTCTTCAGCACCGCCTCGCTGCTCGGATGTTCGGCGATTAGTCGGTCACGAGTTGGGCCGTCCACGATGAACGCTTCGTTGCACCCGGTTACGACGCCACGGAGCGGGCCGAGGCCCAAGAACTCTTTGAGCGGGACGCCGTTCGCCCGGAGCTTGTCCATCAGGGCGGCGACGCCGGGCGGCTCCGGGGTCCACGGGTCGGCCCCGAACCGGGCTCGCGGCACCGTCGCCCCACGCTCGCTTACCTCGGCGGACGGGTCGTAGAGCCGGGTCAACTCTCGCGGCAGGACGCAGACCCGGGCCGACTCCGGCGGCGGTGTGGCATCCGGCCGGCGGGCGGTCAGGATGCACGGGAACACGTCCGCGTCCGGGAACACCTCCTTGTTGTGCCCCAGGTCCACCACCGTTTCGACCCACGCCTGGTCGGCGTACAGCCGCCGCAGGTTCTCCCCGTACCCGGCCTTCATCCACTTGTTGGTGACGACGTACCCGAGCCGGCCGCCCGGCTTGAGCAGGCTCAGCCCCGGCTCGTAGAAGTAGACGTACAGGTCGGCCACCCCGTCGTAGGCCCGGTAATGCTCCTTCGGGTACGGCTTGTCGGTGATCCACCCCTGCCGGATGTAGGGCGGGTTGGCGAGTACAACGTCGAGCCCGCCGGCGGCGAAGACCGTCGCGGCCGACGACCGTATCCCTCCCGAGTAGGGCGATGAACCGCCGCCGCTCGGCCTCGTCGGCCGCCACCCGGGCGGTTTGGGAGCGCTCAACGTGGGCGAGGTCGTGGCCCTTGTGGTAGAGGCGTGTTTCCCGCAAGTTGGTGACGGCGTACCAGTCGGCTCGTTGCCGCAGGGCGTACAGGGCGGCCCCCTCGACGGCCGACCGCGGCCGCCCGGCGAACGGCCGGTCGAGCGGGTCCTTCGGCCCCTTCCCCTCGACGGGGATCACGACCGAATCCTGACCCGCCCCGAACAGGCCGAGGGCGGCGTCGGCGAACTTGCCCCCGACCCCAACCAGCGCCTCGCGCTTCAACGTGTACCGGTCGCCGGCGGTCGGGCCGGTGTAGCCGAGGAGCCCGACGAAGAGGTCGGTAAGGAACTCGGGCAGGGGTTCCATTTCCTTCATCCTGTCCGCGGCTCGGGAGGCGAGGAGTTCGGCCCACGCGGCCAACTTCCGCCGGGCGGCATCGGCCGGGAGGGCGACGGCGGCGGCCCGGGGGCGGACCACCTCCGGGCGGAAGAGCGCTTCGGGTCGGCGGGCATGGGTGGGCTCCCGGCGGGCGGCCCGGACGTGCATAACCGCCGCCCGGGCGGGGGCAGGGGGCTTGAAATGAAGAGGCCCGGTCCCCGTTTAGGAGCCGGGCCATCGCGTCGTCCGCCGGCCGCTCACATCGCGGCCGTCGCCTCGGTCTTCCACTCCTTCATCGCGTCCATGTGGTTCTTGTTCAGCTTCACCTCGGTGCCGACCGACGCCACCCAGGACAGCGGGATGAAGTGATGCCGGCCGCCGGCCTGGGGGTCGTTCTTGGTCAGCTTGATCGAGTTCCCGTCGACATGGTCCACGGTCCCCACGGCGTTCCCGCACGACCCGACCACCTTCATGTGCTCGCGGATGTTGCTCGCGTCGGTCATGATTCGGCCTCCATTCGGCGGGCGACTATCGAAGGAACAAGGTTGCACCCGCCGTACCACACGGCCGGAGCCGGCCGGGAAAAATCCCGCCGCTGGTTTGACACGCCCATTCGGGAGTGAATAGTATAAATGTACAGTTATGTTCAACCGAACACGACGACGGATGGAAGCCGAACGTGACAGTACCCTGTCGTACTCGATCGGAGACGAAAGCGATGAACCGGCAACGAGTTGGATCCGACGGAACGGCCGAGCACGACAGTCCGGCCGACCCCGACGGCGGTCGGGAGCGAACGGAAGGCCCGATGGCGAAAGGGCTTCGGCCGGGAGCACCCGGCCGAAGAAAAACAAGGGGGGAGGGAGGTCAGGCCAGGTTGAGCGGGCCGTCGCCGCAGAAGTCCGGGTTGCCGAACGTCTTGACCCGGTGGCCGAACCCGTGGGCCAGGCTCATCAGGAGCCGGTTGTGGGGCACCCGCGGGAACTTTAGCGCCCGGCCGGCCTTGAAGTCCAGCCCGCCGCCGACCAGCACGAACGGGATGTTGTCCAGGGTGTGCGAGTTCCCCTTGCCCAGCTCGTTCGTCCAGATCAAGACGGTGTTGTCCAACATGCTCCCCGGGCCGCCGGGCTCGGGCGTTTCGGCCAGCCGCTTGGCCAGGTAGGCCAACTGCTCGCAGAACCAGGTGTTGATCTTAGTCAGCTTCTCGACGGCCTTTTCGTTCGAGTCCGGCTCGTGCGACAGCTCGTGGTGGCCCTCGTCCACCCCCAGCCACCGCATCCTGGCCATCCCGACCGAGTTCGTGTACTGGAGGGTGGCGACCCGGGTAAAGTCGGCCTGGAAGGCGTTGACCATCAGGTCGATCTGCATCTTGGAGATGGCCGGGATGTTGTTGTTCTCCTCCCGCACCCCGGGTTCGAGTTCCGGGACCGGGTGGCCGGCCGCGGCCGCCGCCGACTCGCGGAGTTCCTTCTCCATCTCCCGGACGAAGGTGGCGTGCTCGTCCAGGAGCTTGCGGTCCTCGGACCCGACCGCCCCGGCGACGGCCTTCAGATCGTCCGTCACGCCGTCGAGTACGCTGGCCAACAGTTCCCGGTCCTTGGCCCGGCCGTAGAGCTTCTGGAACATCTGGTACGGGTCGTCGACCGGGGTGAGCGGCTTGTTCGGCCCGGCGTAGCTCATCCGGGTCCAGGTGTCGGCCCGGTCCGGGACCAGGACCCCGAACTCCAGCGACCCGAACCGGGTGCGGGTGGCGGCGTCCTTCTGGAGGTAGTTCCTGACCTCCTGGTCGATCGAGATGCCGCTGGACCACCCGGCCGGGGTGTCGGAGCCGCCCTGGATGTTGCCCGGGAACAGCTCGATCCCGGTCAGCAGGCAGCCGATTCCCCGCATGTGGCCGTCGCCGTCGCCGCGGATGCGGTCGCACACGCCGTGGAGGCTCAGCGTCTGCTTCTTGAACGGTTCGAGCGGCTGGAGGATCGTCGGGAGGGCGAAGTCGGCCCCCTCGCCGGTCGGCCAGAACGCCCCGGGGATGACCCCGTTCGGGCTGAACATGACCACCAGCCGCTGCTTCCGCCGGGCCTGGTTGGCGAACCCGAGGGACGGCAGGTTGCCGACGAAGGGCAGGGCGGACGCCCCGATCCCCAGGTCGCGGAGGAAGTCGCGGCGAGAGCGGAATCGGGTCACGGTCGGTTCTCCCGGAAAAACAGAGCCGCACGATTCAGAACGATCCGAAGCAAATCACCGAACCTGATCCTTGCCGCCGAGCGCCCCGGTCACGGCCACGGCCGCGAGGAGCTTGCGGATGTTATACCCGTTCGCGGCGAAGTCTTTGCGCAACTCGTCGAGTTTGTCCGGCCCGTAAGCCCGGACCGGCTGGCGGATGAGTTGGTGGAAGGCCTGCTCGACGAACGCCGCGTGGACCTCCGGTCTGTCGGCCAGGAACCGGGCCAGCTCGACCGGCCCGGCGAACGTCACGTCGGCCCCGTCCCGGGTGTGGTACGCCCCGGCGGCGTCCACCGGCTTGCCGCGGTCGGTCGCCCGGAGCCGGCCGGCGGCGTCGAACGACTCCAGGGTGAAGCCCAGCGGGTTGATGACCGCGTGGCAGGTGGCGCAGTTCTGCGGGCGGGTCTGGAGGGCGACCCGCTCGCGGGTGGTCAGCTTCGGGTGCAGGTCCGGGGCCAGCGGGGTGAACGCCTCCTGCGGCGGCCGGAGGTTCAGCCCGAGGACCCCGCGGGCGATGAACACCCCGCGGTGGATCGGCGAGCTCTCGGCGGTGTACGCGAACGCGGCCAGCATGTACGGGTGGGTCAGCACACCGGCCCGCCGGCCGGGGTCGAGCGGCACCGCCCGCCAGCCGGGGCCGTCCTCGGGGCCGGCGACGCCGAACAGCTTGGCCAGCCGCTCGTTCACCGGCACCCGGTCGTCAAGTAACAGACGGCGGAAGTCGGCGTCCTCCGACGAGGCGACGGCGTCGAGGAACCGTTCCAGGGACGTTCGCAGGTCGGCGGCGGTGGCGTCGTCGAACCCGGGGAACCGCTTCGGGTCCTTGGCCAGGTCGGGCGGCTGCTTGACCTTCAGCCAGGTGAGCAAGAGGTCACGGACCTTGGCCTTGGCCCGCGAGTCGCGGAGCATCCGGTCGGCTTGCTCGCGGACCTGTTCCGGCGTCGAAAGTTTCTCTTCGGCGGCCGCCTTCAGCAGCTCGTCGTCCGGCGGCGAGTCCCACAGGGCGAACGCCAGCCGGGAGGCGACGGCGTAGGCGTCGGTCTCGGCCCCGGCCTCGCGGTACAGGAACCGCGGTGACTTGAGTACCAGCAGCACGGCCCTCTTGGCCCCGGCCTCGGGGGCCACCCTCTCGAACGGCCGGGCGACGTACTGGCGTTCCATCTCCGGCGTCAGAGGCCGGCGGAAGGCCCGCTCGGCGAACCGCCGGGCGAAGGCCCGGAGCTTCTCCGCCCGCTCGGCGGCCGGCACGTCGGCCCGCTTCTTCGCGTCGGTGCTGAGTTCGGACGGGTTGCCCGAGTTGTCGGCCCGGGTCGTGTCCACGGGCCGGACCCCGGCCAGCTCCTCCAGTCGGGCGGCGACGTAGCCGACCGTCTCCAGGGCCGCGTCGGTGGTGGCCGCGTCCCACTCCTTCGAGACGGTGGTGCCCCGCTCCCAGCCGAGGCTCCGGTCGTCCGGCGGGAACGGCGTCGTGACCACGAACCCGGTCGGGGCCGACCCCGGTGACAGGTAATCCGCCGGCAGCACCTCGACCGCCCCGTGCGGCCGCTTCCACAACAGGGCCACCGAAGCCGGCGGCACCGGCCGGTCCTTCTTCTGCTTCTTCGAGTCGTCCACCCCCTGCTTGGCCTTGGAGAACTCCAGCCGGATCGGGTAGGCCCGGCCGGCCAGGAGGTCGACCGCCCCGCGGAACTCGGTGTCGGCGCCGGACTTCACCCAGGCGTCGATCACCGGCGCCTTCTGGTCGTTCACCCACAGCCGGGTGGCGTGCTCGGTCCGGACGACGAACTCGTAGGTGCCGGACTCCGGCGGCAGGACCACCCCTTCCCAGCGGATCGAGAACTGGTGCGGGTCGAACTTGTCCTTCTCCGGCGGCTCGGTGCCGAAGTCGAACCGGACGCCCGGGTCGATCCGGTCGAACACCTTCTTGTCGCCGCGGAAGGCCCGGGCGTTGTAGTACTCGCCCTTGAGGCCCCGGCGGTCGTCCGGCTGGGGGGCCGGACGGAACGACCCGACCAGTTCGGCGACGGCGTTGCGGTATTGGGCGACGGTCAGCCGGGAGAGGGCGACCCGGGCCGGCTTCAGCCGGGCCTGGGCGGTCGGCGAGTAGAACGCCCCGTGGACGTACTCGGCCACCCGGAGCGACTCGGCCGCGTCCAGCTTGTCCGGGTCGTCCTCCGGCATCGTCTCGTCGACCAACTTGCCGAGCTGGATCACCGACCGGTCGCCGACCAGCGGTCGGGGGGCCTTCTTGGTCCCCTCTCCAGCCGGGCCGTGGCAGCGGAGGCAGTGTTGCTTGTAAAGTTGCTCGCCGGTCGGCGGCTCGCCGGCCGTGGCGACACCGGCCAGGGCGGCGAGTGCCGCGGCGGCCAGCGCGAACGGGTGGGTGGCGGTTCGGTGCGGCATCGACACGGTTAGATGGCGGACGGAGGGGCGGGTTGCGGCGAAACCCGCAAGGGCAGGCAGAATTAGTTTCGGTCGGCGGCCGGCCCGAGTCAAGCTCGGAAGTGGCCGCGGCACACGAACTGCATAACCCCCGGATGTCCGTGATAACGCGAGAGGCGGTTGCGATGGCGATCCAGCCGGCGGGTTGGGCGGCGGTGGGGGTCGGCGGGGCGTTGGCCCTAGCCGGGTTGCGGCGGCGATCCCTGTTCGGGGTCGGGCTGGTCCTGGCCGGGGCGGTGCTGGCCTACCGCGGCCTGTGCCGGTCGGGTGGGACGCCCCAGCCGGGGCGGACACACGGGTTGTGCGGGTGCGACATGGCACAGTGGCTGGATCGTTTCGGGGCGGGCGTGACCGCGTCCATCTACGACGGCGCGACCCAGGCCGCGAAGGAGGAGCGACACCCGGCCGGGACGTACATCGAGGACATCGTCGAAGAAGCGTCGGAAGATTCCTTCCCGGCCAGTGACCCTCCCGCGTGGACGGCCCGGAACGAAACCCGGGTCTGCTGTTGAATCCCGCACAGGCAGGGATGCCTGTGCCACCGAGGGACTTGGTGGCACAGGCATCCCTGCCTGTGCCTTCATTTCCCGCTGGCCGGGCGGGTGTGCCACTCGTCGCAGTCGCCGGAGTGCGTCTTCGGCCGCTTCACCTTGTCGAAGTCCGGCGGGTAGTTGCCCATCGCCCGGAACGGCAGCGGCCACACGTCCCCACCGGTCACGGTCGTCGGAGACGTGTCCTTGCAATAACCGAACGTTCGTAGGACGAATGTCCGTTCCCACCCGGCCGGCAAAGGCGGCAGCGCCTGGGCGTCGAATCCGACCGTCACCTCGTCCCCCGGGCCGCACAGGACGAGCCGGTCGTCGGCCGCGGCCAAGAGCGGCGTCACGTCCCCCAGTCGGGTCAGCCACCCCTTCCACTTCGTTACCGCCACCGGTTCGGTGGCCGAGTCGTCGTAGCCGACCGGGGTGCCCGCCGGCGGCCGGACCTCCTTCATGAACCCGCGGTGGGCCAGGGTCGCCTCGGTCACGCCGAGAGGCGTCACCCGGCCGACCCCCTCCGCCGGTTCAGCCCGGGCCAGGACGATCTCGTCCCAGAACACCTGCATGTTGGTGCGGATGCGGAGGGTACACGGCCCCGGCTTCAGCGTCGGCAGCTTGCGGGTCATCACCCGCGGCAGCCCGGCCGGGAAGCCGAGGTCGCAGACCGGCTCCCAGGTGACGCCGTCGGCGGCCAGCCGCTCGACCACCGGCCCGGCCAGCGGCACCCCGGCCCGGGTGGCGGCGTACATCGACTCCGGGTACGGGTACTCGGTCCAGCCCGCCAGCACCAGGCACCAGCCGTCGCCGCCGAGGCCGGGCACCTCGCCGAACTCCAGCGTGACCGCGTGGTCCTCGGCGTAGCCGAGCCAGGCTCGCCGGGCGAAGCCGTCCACCGCCCGGTTGTCGCGGGTCAGGACCCGCTCGGTCACGTCCTGGCCGCGGTGGTCGATGGCCCGCTTCGGATGGTGGCGGGTGCGGAAGGCCTGCAGCTCCTGCGTCGGCGGCGGCTCGGCGAAGACGAACCGCTCGTCGGGGTAGACCGCCACCCCGGCCGGGTGGTCGATCACGTCGAGCCGGAGGTGGTCGGGGTACATCACCTCGTCCATCGGCTCGGCGATCTTGAGGACGTACCGGCCGTCCTTCGGCCGCAGTTGGCGGGCCTCGATCTTCACCGACTCCTCGCCGCGGGGCGGGCGGATCGACCCGTCCGGGCCGGTCTCGCCCAATGCCCCGACCCCCAGGAAATCGGTAACGAAAACGAACTTCTCCCCGTCCCAGGTCAACAAGACCGGGCACGAGGTCGTCTTGCGGTTGTTCTCGACCAGCTTGTACACGGCCCCGGTCGGGACGCCGGCCTCGCCCTGCACGACCAGGTCCGGCCAGCGGGCGAGGAGGGCGTCGGCCGCCTTGTGCTTGCCCAGCCCGAGGGTCAGCGGCACGAGCGACTGGCCCAGCCCGGCCGACAGGGTCGTTCGCTCGACCCCGGCCCAGTGCGGGCCGGTCTGGGCGACCACCCAGGCCCCGATGCCGTCCCCGTTGGACCGCATCTCCGGCCCCTTGTTCCGCCGGCCGGAGGGGTCCACGGCCAGGGCCGCGTTCCCGTTGCCGCCGTTCTTGCGGACGGCCAGTCCGGTGTCGGACCAGACGAGCAGGTCGGGCAGGGCGTCCCCGTCGAGGTCGGCGACGGCCACGGCCAGCGCCGGGCCGACCTCGCCGAACGCCCCCTTCGCCTCGGCCAGCCGCTTGTCGCCGCCGTTGTGGAGGAGGACTGGCTTGCCGCCGGCGGCCAGCCCGACCACGTCCGCCCAGCCGTCCAGGTCGAGGTCGGTCGTGACCGCCTGCCGCAGCGGCGGGCCGTCGACCCGGCCCGGTGTGAACCCCTCGATCCGCGGCCCCCACCCGTCCACGTCGCGGCGGGCGGCGAGGCCGAGGATCGACGGCCCGTCGGACCGGGCGAGGAACACGTCCGACCGGTCGGCGTGGGAGGCGGCGAGGACCAGCCCCCCGGACCACCGGACGGCCCCCTTCGGGGGGAGGAGGGCCGGGACGTACTTCCGGAACCGCCCGAGCCGGTCGTTCACCAGCAGCCGCGGGTCGGCCCCGTCCGGCAGGGCGAGCAGGTCGAGGTCGCCGTCGCCGTCCAGGTCGCCGGCCACGAAGGCGACGAACGGTCCCGGCCCGGCAGCCTCGCCCACCGCCTTCGAGAGCCCGTCGCCGCGGCGGAACGCGGTGGTCAGCGGCGGGTACTTGTCCTGGGCCTTGCCGGGCAGGGCGACGCCGACGTTCTCGAACACGTCGATCCCGCCGCCGGTCGCGGTGCCGGCGAAGTTGTTCGCGGCCGCCGGGGTGTCGGCGTACCGGCAGAGGATCAAGTCGAGGTCGAGGTCGGGGTCGAGGTCGGCCCAGCCGCAGCCGAGGTAGACCCCGGTGAGCTTGTCCAGCCCGGCGGCGGCCGACACGTCCTCGAACGTCCCGTCCCCCTTGTTGCGGAACAGGTGCTGCTCGCCGGTCCCGGTGACGACCAGATCGGGGTGGCCGTCGTTGTCGAAGTCGCCGGCGGCCGCCCCGAGGCTCGGCCGGGGGGTGGCCAGCCCGGCCGCGGCGGTCACGTCGGTGAAGGCGTTGCCGCCGTCGTTCCGCAGCAGCAGGTCGCGGACCTTGCCGTCCTGGACCACGGCCGAGAGGAGCAGCACGTCCGGCTTGCCGTCGTGGTTGTAGTCGAACAGGACGACGGTGCCGCCGAACCGGTCGCGGGCGGCCTTGCGGAGCGGGTCGAGGTCGGCGGCGGTGGCCCACTTGGCCCCCGGGGCGAGCGTCACCTTCGCGTCCGCCGGGGCGAACGCCGGGAGCGGGCCGACCGGCTGGGGGTCGGCCCCGGGGTAGCGGCGGATCACCTCGGCGTACTTGCCCATCGTGCTGTACTCGATCTTCGACTCGGTGAAGAAGTCGGAGTCCTGGAACCGCTGGAACTCCTCCAGCAACTCGGTCTTCCGCTTCTCGCCGGCGTCGGTCAGGGGCTGGGCCTGGGCCAGCCGGTAGCGGGCCTCGTTCAGGTACGGGTCGAGGGCCAGGGCCTTCTCGAAGCAGGCCCGGGCGGCGTCGGACGCCGTCCCGTCCGGGTGGCAGGACCCGACCCGCATCCAGGTCTGGGCGTCGTCCGGGTCGAGCTTGTTGACGGCCACGAAGTGCTCGTACGCCGGCGGGAGGTCGCCGACGTAGTACGAGATGATCCCCTGGCAGTAGTGGGCGTGCCGGTTGTCCGGGTCCTTGGCGAGGATGTCGCGGAAGAGGCCCTGGGCGCGGACGACCGACCCGGCCAGCTCCTTCGTCTCCGGCGACTGCTGGTTGAACAGGGCCATCCCGAGGTTGACCCGGGCCGGCAGCCAGTCGGGGTCGAGCCGGGCGGCCTCCTCGAACTCCTTGGCGGCGGCCGGGAAGTCGAACTTCTCCATCAGGGCGACGCCGCGGGTGTTGGCGACGACGGCCGCGGCCCGGTCGGGCGGCGTGTCCGGGGTCGGCGGAGGCTTCTTGAGGAACAGCAACCAGACGGCCACCCCGATCACGACGAGCAGGCCGACGACGACCGGGACGACCATCCGGCCGCGGCGGGGGGCGGGTGCGGGGGTGGACATGGGAAACCCCGGGTAATTTGGGCACAGGCAGGAATGCCTGTGCCACCGGATGACCTGGTTTGTGGAGCACAGGCAGGAATGCCTGTGCCACCGGGCAACAGCCTTTGGTGGCACAGGCATTCCTGCCTGTGCCGGAATTACTTCCCCTGGCCCTGCGTCAGGACGTGGACCTTGTCCGTCGCCAGGTTCGTCCACGTCTCCGGCGGCACGTCCTTGCCCGGCCAGCGGACGGTGACGGAGTCGACCTTGTCGGCCGAGCCGAGGCCGAAGTGCAGGACCAGTTCCGACTGGCTCAGGTAGCCCCGGCCGCCGGCCACGGTCTGGGTCTGCGTCTTGTCCCCGGCCTTGATCGTGACGACGGCACCCAGGGCCGACCGGCCGGTCTTCACCCCGTCGCCCCGAAGGTCGAGCCGGAGGAAGTGGTTGCCCTTCGGGGCGTCGTTGCGGAGGACGCGGGCCGGGCCGCCGTTGGCGATCAGCACCACGTCCAGGTCGCCGTCGCCGTCGAAGTCGGCGAACGCCGACCCGCGGGCGACCATCGGCTTGAACAGGTCGGCCCCGGCCTTCTCGGGGGTGGCCGGCTCGAAGTAGCACTGCGGGTCGCCGGTGTTCCAGTAGAGCTGCGGGGCCTGGGCGTACTGCTGGCTGGCCTGAATCTTGGCGATGTCCGGCTCGATGTGGCCGTTGGCGACCAGCAGGTCGGGCCGGCCGTCGTTGTCGTAATCGAAGAAGAAGGTGCCGAACTTCAGGGCCGACCGGCTCGGCCCGGCCAGGCCCACGCTCAGCGCCGAGTCGGTGAACCGCAGCCCCTTCGGGTCCTTTTCCAGGCAGGTCAGCGGCTCGTTGGCGAAGTTGGCGACCAC
>JAIEQN010000231.1 GCA_019747685.1 Gemmataceae bacterium | reverse complement strand
CCGCCCCCGGCCGGCGGCGGCTGCCCCGGGGCCACCCCGGCGGCCGCCATCCCGACCAACATCACCCCCAGCCCGACCAGGTAGCACGCCGCCGTCGCCGCCCACAGCTTCAGCACCGACATCGCCTGCCGGCCGAGGTCCCGGCGGCGGACGAACTCGGCCACCGACCGGACGAACAGGAGGAACAGGATGGCCGAGGCGAGCGACATGATCACGCTCGCCCCCTGGAGGGCGAACTTGGCCACCTGGGGCAGACCGAGCCCGGCCGCGTCGTCGGCCGCACTGAAGATGCTGATGAGGATGTTCGCCACCTCCAGCCCGACCGAGGTCATGATCATCGGCTTGGCCGCCCCGGCCCGGTCCGGGATGGCCAGGCAGAAGAACCGGCCGACCAGCCCGACGACGCTGCCGATCAGGGCCAGGGCGACCACCCCGAGGACGACCGCCAGCATCCCCCCGGCCACCCCCTGGGCGGCGTTCGGGTTGTTCGCGTTCGCGGCCGCCCCGCCGACCACCACCGCCACCCCGACCACCCCGGCCAGGACCGCGACCACCGCGATCACCAGCCCGATGTAGACGAGCTTGAACCCCCGCGACACCTTCATCAGCTGGTCGTACATGGCGACGGACACCTCGTGCGAGTCCCGGCCGCGGCGGACGGCCGGCGAGCCGACACCTTACCCGCCCGCACCCGGCGGTGCCAGGGGCCGGGGCGAAAAAACGGCCCGGCTCGCCCGCTCGCGCCCGGGGATCACGCCCCCGCCTGCCAGCGGCCGCCTACCCCTTCAGCCCGAACAGCTTCATCAGGGCCTCCCGCAGGGTGCCGCCGTGCGGCTCCCCGCCGCCCTCCCGCAGGGCCGCGATCGGGCCGTGCAACAGCCGGTTCTGGAACAGCCGGAACGCCCCCTCGATCCGCTCCCGGTCGGCCGCCGTCAGCCGCCCGTTCAGCTTCTCCAACAGCGGACCCACCACCGCGTCCCGGACCTTGTCCACCTCGGCCGTCAGCCGGCCGATGACCGGCCCGTCCTGCCGCCGGTTCCAGTCCGAGACGAACCGCGTCACCTCGGCCCCGACGATCGCCTCGGCCGGGCCGACGTGCCGCCGCCGCTCGGCCAGTTGCTCTTCCCGGACGGCGTTCAGGTCGTCCACGTTGAACAGGCTGACCCGGTCGCCGTCGTGGATGCGGGGGTCGAAGTTCCGCGGGGCGGCCATGTCGAAGACGACCAGCTTCCGCCCGCCCCGCTTGCCCCGCACCTTCTCGTCGAACCGCCGGCGGGTGACAACGGGTTCCGTGCAGGCGGTCGCGCTGAGCACGATGTCGGCCCGGACCAGGGCATCGTCCAGTTGGTCCCACGGGACGGCCCGGCCGCCACACCCGGCGGCGATGTCCGCCGCCCGCTCGGGCGTCCGGCTGGTCACCAGCACCCCGGCCGGGTGCTGCTCGCGGAGGTGGTTGAGGGCCAGCCGACCCATCTTCCCGGTCCCGACCACCAGCACCGTCTTGTCGGCGAAGGTGTCGAACACCTGGCGGACGAACACCAGGGCGGCGCTGGCCACCGACACGTTCCCGCGGGCGATGCCGGTCTCCGTCCGCACCCGCTTGGACACCCGCAGGGCGGCCGGGAAGAGGGTGTTCAACAGCGGCCCGGCGGCCCCGGCCTGCTGGGCGGCCTCGAACGCCTCCTTCACCTGGGCGGCGATCTGCCCCTCGCCGACGACCACGCTGTCCAGCCCGCCGGCCACCCGGAACAGATGCCGGACGGCCGCCGCGTCGGCGTGCTCGTACAGGTGGGGCTGGATGCGGTCGGCCGGGACGCCGTGGGCCTCGCCCAGGAACTCGGCGACCAGCGGGGCATGCACCGGGCCGGCGACTTCCGGCCGGGCCAGGTAGAGTTCAACCCGGTTGCACGTCCCGAGGACGACCACCTCGGCCCCGTACCGGGCCGCGAGTTCGGCCAGGGCGCGGCTTCGCTTGGCGTCGTCGAACGCCAGCTTCTCCCGGAGGTCCACCGCCGCCGAGGCGACGTTGCACCCGATCGCCCGGAGGTTCACGCCCGCCCTCCGGGAATTGCGGAATGCGGAATGCGGAATGCGGAATCCCGATCAAGACCCGGCCGGCCGGCCTGGTCTTCAATCCGAATTCCGAATTCCGCACTCCGCACTTGCACGAAGGGGTGGGCCGCCCCGAGGGCCACCAGCAGCAGCCCGAAGGCGGCGATCGACAGCCAGGCCAGCCGCCGGCCGGACACGTCGGCCGCGTACCGCAGGTAGAGCAGCACCAGGAAGACGACCCACAGCCCGCCGGTGCTGAGCACCTTCAGTGACAACCAACTGTCAACGTCGTGGTCGTGCCGCAGCAGGAACGACCCGACCAGGAGGCCGGCGGTCAGGAGCGGGAAGGCCAGGTTGACCGCCCGGCGGTTCATGGTTTCGAGCCGTTCGAGGCTCAACAGCGGCACCACCCGGGCCGGGTTGACCTTGTGCCGTACCCGCCGGGCCTGGGCCAGGTACATGACGCTGGCCAAAAACGCCACGCTCACCCCGATCGCCGCCAGGAGGATGAGCGACCCGTGGACGACGCCCCAGAACCGGTCGCCGGCGAGCCACCCGGGGAGGTCGAAGGCGGGGAGGTCGGGGGACAAGGCGGTCAGGGCCAGGGACAGCCCGACCAGCCCGATGACCACCGGCAGGACGAACACCGCCCACGCCTGTTCGGCGTGGCGGACGGTGCCGCCCAGGTAGAACAGGGCCAACACCCAGGCGAGCCAGAGGAGTGACCCGTAGGGGGCGGCCGGGGTCGGGTGGTGGATGAACAGGTAGAGGGTGTGGGCGACGAAGCCGGCGGCCCCGGCGGTCAGGGCGGCGGCCCGCCACCCGGCGGCCGGCCAGGCCGGCCGGGCCAGCTCCAGCCCGAACGCCAGCAGGTAGCTCAGCCCGAAGCAGGCGTGGGTGATGCCCTGGAGGGGGGAGACCGTCATGAACCGGCGGCCCTGGGGGGCGGGTGCGACCCGGTCATTATAACCGCCCGGCCGCCGTCCGGACGGCCTCCCGCATCGCCGCCCGGACGGCCGCGACGCCCTCGGCCCGGAGCCGGGCCAGCCACGGCCAGTCGGCGAAGCCGTCGAGCAACTCCCGCCGCCGGGCCGGGTCCGGGACCGCCGCCAGCACCTCGGCCCGGGCCTCGTCCAGAAGGGCCACCCACACCGCGAACGATTCGTCGAATTCCGTTTCCAATTTCTCGCGGATGCGGCGGGCCAACGCCGGGGACGCCCCGCCGGTGCCGACCGCCAGCGTCAGCCCGCCGCGGCGGACGACCGCCGGCAGGTGGAAGTCACCCTGCCCCGGCTCCGACGCCGCGTTCACCCAGACGCCCCGGGCCTGCGCGTCGGCCACCACCCGGGCGTTGACCTCCGGCGTGGCGCAGGCGAACACCAGCGCCGCCCCGGTCAGGTGGTCGGGACGGTACGGCTCGGCGATCCACTCCAGTACTGAGTACTGAGTACTGAGTACTGCCGGGTCGGGCGTTTGCGGCCCGGCCCCCGGTGGGGCGGTCGGGTCGATCACCCGGACGGCCGCCCCGGCGGCGACGGCCGCGGCCGCCTTCCGCCGGCCGACCGCCCCGCCCCCGACGACCACCACCCGCCGGCCCGTCAGGTCGAGCACCACCGGGAACATCGCCGCCCCCCGCCGCCCCGGGTGGTATCCTACCGGGTGCCCGGCCCGGAGCCCCCCATGCCCCGCCTCACGTCCCGCCTGTTCCTGGTCATCCCGCTCGCCCTCATTTCGCTGGCCGTCGGGGTGTGGGTCCGGCAATTGTTCGCCCCGCCGCCCCCGCCGCCCGGCCCGCCGCCGGTCGAGCTGGCCACCTTCACCGGCCCGGGCGGGGTCCGGTTCGAGGTCGAACACCGGCCGAACGAGTACACCTCCCACTCGACGGCCGACTCGGTCTGGTTCCGCCGGGGGCCGGACACGCTCGACTACGAGGACGACGTACTGACGGTCAACGGGACCGGGCTGCCGTCGCCGAAGGCCGGGGACGTGGTCCGGTGGAACCTGGACGGGCCGCTGCTCATTAACGGCCGGCCGCAACAGCCGCACCCGCTCCAGCCGCGGCTGTTGGGCTCGCCGGGCATCGCCCTGTGGTGGGACATCCGCGGGCCGTCCCCGGCCCCCCGGGACACCCCGAGCGTCGGCTGGTCGAGGGCCGGGCGGGTGCTGGTCACCGCCAACGGCGACGGCGGCATCCGGGTGTGGGACGGCGACCCGCCGCGGGTGAAGACGGTCATCACCCCCGAACCACCGAAGGACGGCAAGGGCGGGTGGGGGTTCCGGGCGGCGGTGTCGCCGGACGGGAAGCGGGTGGCGGCGGCGAACTGGCTCGGCGGGCGGGTGACGCTGTGGAACGCCGACACCGGGAAGGAGGCCGGGCCGGTGCCGGGCCCGGCCGGGAAGACGAACGGCCTGGCCTTCGCGTCGGACGACTGGCTGCTCGTCTCCCAGGGCGGCGAGCTGACCGCCCGACGCCTGGCCGGCGATGGGTCGAAGGTGGCCGCGGTCGGATCGGTCCACGGCGGGTTCGTGACCCCGTTCGCGGTGAGTGCCGACGGCACGACGGCGGCGGCGAACGACGGGAAGGCGGTGGCGGTCTACCGGCTGACGATCGGCCCGGGCGGGCTGGCGGCCACCCGATCCGGGTCGCCAATCGGTCCGGTGACGGAAGGCGGTTGCGTGGCGCTTTCGGCCGACGGGGCGTTGGTGGCGGTGTTCGACGGGACGGCGAAGCTGGCCCTGTACGACGCGGCGACGGGATCGGTGCGGCAGCGGCTGCGGTGGCGGGTGACGGCCCCCGGGGCGGTGCGGGTGGCGGCCCTGGCGTTCGCCCCGGACGGGAAGACGCTGGCGGCGGGTGACGACACCAGCGTCCGGCTGTACGACGTGGCGAGCGGGCGGGAGCGGGGGTGGGTGGCGTCGGGGGCGGTGCGGGCGCTGGGGTACTCGGCCGACGGGGCGACGCTGGCGGCCGGGCTGGAGCACGCCCCCGGCGTCCGCCTCTGGCCGACCGCCGACCTGGTGGCAAAGTGACCGGGCCGTTCACGCCGCCTCGGTCGCCACGATGATCACCCGCGCTCGTTCCGGCAGCTTGACGCCGGGGTCGAGCGGGCGGACCAGCCCGTTCTCGACCACCCCGGCCACGGCCACCGGGCGGGTTCGACGCCCGAGGAACGCCTCGACCGGCCGGGGGACAACGCCAGGCGGTAGGTCGGGATGCGGCGACTGCGGCTCGGCGGCGATCTGCTCGTCGAGCGCCCGCCGTTCGGGGCTGCGGTGGTCGGCCGGATCGTTCATGGGGGCCGCTCAGTAGGCAGTGATGACGAAGATGGCTGGTTCGGCCAAGTCGCCGAACACGTCCGGGATTTCGTCGTCCTCCCGGTCGTACCGCCAGACGACCCAGAGGCGGCGGCCGGACGGGACCTCGGCGTCCATCTTGAACGACCCGTCGGCCCGCTCCTGGACATCATACACGCGGTCGAACGCGGCCTCGACCTCTTCCGGCGAGAGGGCGTGGGCGGCGACCTTCTGCCGGTTCCACTCGATCCACTTGAACCGCCGCATCCCGGCTACCCCCGGTGACGGCCGTTCGACTTCGCCCGCATCACCTGGGAGTGGGCCTCCGGGTCGGTGATGTCGGGTCGGCTGCCGATCAGGCCCTCGGACTCCCAGTACGCGACCACGTCGGCCCCGGTCTTGAGCGGCGGGGGCGGCGGCACGGTAATCGTTAGGAGGTAGACGGCGTAGTCGGGGAGCGACATCTTCTTGCGGGCGGCCTCCTCGGCCAGCACCTCGGCCAACTCGGCGTCCAGTTCGAGCGTCAGGGTCACGGAAGGCCCTCCGGCGTCCGGGGTCGGGTCGACCCCCATCGTACCGCAGACCGACGCCGAACGCCTCGACCGGCCGCGGCACCGCGCCGGGGGCCGGTCGCGGCGGCAGGTGCGGCTCGGCGGCGATCCGCTCGTCGAGCGCCCGTCGTTCCGGACTGCGGTGATCGGCGGCCGGCGGGGTCATCGGACTTCCTCCGGCTGGAGGTGCGACCACGCGGCGTCCTCCTCCGGCCGGTGCCAGTCGGCCGCCAGCGCAGCCTCGGCCAATAGGGCGGCAGCGCCGGGCGCCTCGGCCGGCTCGACGCAACGGGAAACAGCATCCGCCGCGGCGCCGGTCGTCACTCCTTCGACCACTTCCCCGGACGATCTGGCTTCCACACCCCATCCCCCCAGTTAGCTGCCGCGCGGTCGGCGTAAATCCTCAAGGTTAAGTTAAGCGGGCCTTCACCGCTCACATACTTGATCTCGACGTATTCCTTTGTCCGTCCGGTCTCCAACCACAGGACCGGGTTGCCGTTATGCGTGCCGAACCAGTCTTTACCCCGCCCCTTGATCCAGTAACCGGCGTCGTGGACGAATAAGACCCGGTCGTCGGACCCGAGACCCTTCACGGCCATGACGGCGGCGTTCCGCCGGAGTTCCACCAGCTCCTTCTCGATCGCGGCGGCCTTGTCGTCGTCCTTGGCCCGGGTGTAGGCCGCCTTCACGTCCACCAAGGCCACGACCAGCGGGGCGTTGGCCTTGGCGATGCGGTCCTTCACGCGGGTATCGGTCCACTTCGGCAGTTCGCCCTTCTCCTCCAGCGCGACCCGGTCGGCCTTCAGCCCCTTCAGCTTGTCGAGGTCCGGGTTGGCCTTCCGCCGCTCTGCCGCGTCCCGGTCTTCGATCTGTTTCAGGATGCCGCCGCGGATGTCGGCCAACGCGGCCGAGTGGTCCTCCCGGGCCTTGGCCAGCTTCGCCTCGGCCTTCGCCGCGTCGTCCGGCTGAGCCGGGCCGGCCGCCGGCAGGACGGAGGCGGCCACGAGCGCGACGAGGAACCGGGGCATCGACGCTCCTCCGAACGGGTGACGGACGTGAGGAAAGCGTAACCCGGCTGTCGCCCGCTCGCAAGAGTTCGCCGCCGGTTCAGCCGTTGCGGCCGGCCACGTCTCCGGGTGCCCGAACGCCCGTCAGCCGCCGGGCGAACTCGGGCCAGCCGGCCGGGTCGAGGGCGTGCTTGGCCTGGCCGAACCGGCGGAACGTCGGCCAGACCGCCCGCACCAGTTCCGGCCCGACCGGGTCGAAGACGCGAATGGACTCCGGGTCGAAGTGCATCGCCCCGCCGTACTCCCCGTCCGGCTCCGGGTACGGCTCGATGTGGTCGTAGGCGGCGCTGGCGATCAGCCGGCCGCCGAACTGGAACAGCACCACCGACCCGGCCGCCGCCCGCAGCCCGGCCGACCGGTACCGCCACCGGCCGTTCCGCGGCGGGAACGGCAGCTCGCCCAGGAAGAACTCGGCCTGCACCTCCTCGACCGACCGGCCCCGGCACCAGTCGTCCCGCGGGTCCATCGGCAACAGACGAACGGCCGGCGGGAGGTCGGCCACGGGTCAGGTCCCGCCGGCCGCCAGCCCGGCGACCCGTTGGACGATCGGCATCAGGTCGTTCAGCTCCTCGATCCGGAGCGTCCGGATGTCCCGGACCGAGGCCGCGAACCACGGCAGCCGGGTGGTCAGGTCGATCACCGCCACCGTCACCGTGGCGGCCGTCACCGCCGGGTTGCCGAAGTACACGCTCCCCTGCTGCCAGGTGAACCCGTGTTCCTCCAACACCTTCCGGATTTCGAGGTAGGCGTTGTTGGACGGATCGCCATAGTGGACCCGCAGTTGGGCAATCTCCAGGTCGAAGGCGATCGCGTACACAACCCCCTCCTTCTTGAACGGCGGCGGGAAGCCGGTCCGGATCGCGCCCGGCCGGGCCTCCCGCGTCAACGTCGTCGCCATCGCACGTCCTCCGTCGGGTCGCGTCGTCCGCCGGCTCATTCTCCCACGGTCGGCGACGGCCGCCAACCCCGGTCGCCCTACTTCGCCTTCACGTCATAGCACAGCAGGGCGTTCCAGGCCCGCAGGTACAGGCCGCCGTTGGCCACCACCGGGTGCGGCCAGGTCGGCTTCGGCCCCGGGTCCGGCTGGGTGAACCGCCCCTTCTCCCGGTACTCGGCCGGGGTCGGCTCGATCAGGGCCACCTCCCCCTTCTGGCCCCGCAGGTAGACCCGGCCGTCGGCCGCACAGACCGCCGCCGCCCCGACCGACCGGTCCGTCCACAACACCTTCCCGGTCCCGAACTCGGCGCAGAACACCACCTGGGCGGTCGCCCCGTACAGGTGCCCGCCGACCAGCACCGCCCCGCCGATCCCGGCCGCCAGGGCCTTGTCGAAGTAGACCTCCTTGGCCGTCACCCCGTCCCCCTCGACGGTCAGCTCGACCAGCCCGCCGCCGGTCCGCCCGCCGGCGGTGAACACCTTGTTCCCGAGGACCACCGGGGTGAGCATGTTGGCCGACTGGTCCACCGTCTTGGCGTACCGCCACAGGAACTTCCCGGTCTTGGCGTCCACCCCGACGACCCCCTTGCGGAGGAACTGGACGTACTGCTTCTTGCCGCCGGCGTCGACCGGCATGACCGAGGCGTACTCGGCCGCGTCCCCGCCCGGGACGGGGCACTTCCAGACCACGTCCCCGGTCCGCTTGTTCAGGGCCACGAGGGTGGCCTCGTCCCCGCCCGGGGTGCAGACCACCACGTCCCCGTCGACCAGGACCGACTCGCTGTACGCCCAGCTCATCTTGTCCGTCCCGACCCGGCCGCCGAAGTCCTTGACCAGGCTCTTGTGCCACCTCGGCTTGCCGTCGGTGCCCAGACAGGTCAGCTCGCCGTCCGAGGCCAGCCCGTACACCCGGTCCCCGTCGACCGTCGGGGTCGACCGGGTCCCCGGCCAGTTCATCCCCCGGTTCTGCCCGACCCCGCCGATCTTCGCCGCCCACACGTCCGCACCGGTCTTCTCGTCCAGGGCGACGACGAACTCGTCCCCGCCCTTGTTGGTCTGGAGGTAGACCCGGCCGGCGGCGACCGACGGGGTCGAGTACCCCTCGCCCAGGTCGGCCCGCTTCCACCGGACGGGCGGCCCGTCCTTCGGCCACTCCTTCAACAGCCCGGTCTCCTTCGACACCCCGTCCCGGTTCGGCCCCCGCCACTGGGGCCAGTCGTCCGCGGAGGCGACGAGGGCGGCGAGTCCGACGGCGAGCGACGACACGACGAGGCGGCGCATGGGTGGCCTTCCGTGAGGTGATGGGCGGGCGAACCGGCAGCCTACACCGGCGGGGAGGGATGTGCAAGAACCGGGCACAGGCAGGAATGCCCGTGCCACCAAGCAATGTCATCTGGTGGCACGGGCATTCCTGCCTGTGCCCGAGGTCACGCCGCCGGAGGGACCTCGGCCGGCGGGAGCGGCTCGCCGTTGGCCTCCGGGGGCGGGCCGGCCGCGACCCCGGCGGCCGCCCGGTCGTCGGCCTTATACTGCTCGATCTTCTTGTGCAGGGTGTTGCGGTTGATCCCCAGCCGCTCGGCGGCCTTGATCTGGGTCCCGCCGAACTGCCGCATCACCTCCTCGATCAGCTCCCGCTCCAGCCCGTCGACCAGGAACGGGTGGACCCCCTTGGCCCCGGCCGGCAGCGGCGTCTGCAGCCCGGCCCGGACCAGGTTGCGGATGAGCGTCCGCACGTCGTTCCCGCCGGACCCGCCGTTCCCCTTCGCCGGCCGCAGGGCGTACCGCGGCCGCCCGACCCGCAGCAGGTCCGGGGTGATCGGCCCGCCATCGGCCAGGACGATCAGCCGCTCCAGGGTGTTCTCCAGCTCCCGGACGTTGCCCGGCCAGTCGTGGGCCCTCAGGGCCTCGACCGCCGGCGGGGCCAGCTCCGGGACCGGGCACTTGTGCCCCTCGGCGTACCGGCGGAGGAAGAACGCGGCCAAGAGCGGGATGTCGTCCCGGCGTTCCCGCAAGGGCGGCAGGACGATCGGCACGACGTTCAGCCGGTAGTACAGGTCCTCCCGGAACTGGCCGTCCTCCACCAGCTCTTCGAGCGACGCATTGGTCGCGGCGACCACCCGGACATCGACCCGGATCGTCCGGCTCTCGCCGACCCGCTCGAACTCGCGTTCTTGCAGCACCCGCAAGAGCTTGACCTGGAGCTTGGGCGAGGTGCTGTTGATCTCGTCCAGGAAGATGGTGCCGCCGTGGGCCGCCTCGAACCGGCCGGTCTTGTTCTCGACCGCCCCGGTGAACGCCCCCTTGACGTGCCCGAACAACTCGCTTTCCAGCAAGTTTTCGTGCAGCGCCCCGCAGTTGACGCGGATGAACGGGCCGTCCGCCCGCCGGCTGAGCTTGTGGACGGCCTTGGCGATGATTTCCTTACCGGTGCCGGTTTCGCCGATGAGCAGGACGTTCGCCATCCGCGGCGCGGCCAGCCGCACCAGGCGATACACGTCCTGCATGGCGGCCGCCGTGCCCACGATTTCGGGCAGCGGCGGCTCGACATGCTCGTTTTTGGGCATCGACCGATCGCTTCCGGGAGAGGAAGCCAGGGATCGTGTCCAGTTCGGGAGAGTGGACGAGGGAAGTATAGCAGATGGTGCCCGCGGTTGCCACACCGGACGCACGAAAAACGGGCAGCCGTCAGTCGCACAGGCTGGGAGGCCTGTGCCACCGGTGATCTTGATGGCACAGGCCTCCCAGCCTGTGACTCCGTACGTTACTTCCCGGCCTTCACGTACAGCCGGTCGCCGGGCAGGAGTTGGTAGTTCGTAGCGGCGTCGCCGTGGTGGGCGATCCCCTTCCAGTCGACCGGTAGGATTTGGGGCGGCCGCCCGGCCGCCTGACGGGCCACCCACATCGTCCGGCCGGAGACCGAGACGTGCCCGCCGGCCTGGGCCACCGCGTCGAGGACGGTGTCGCCCCCGGTACACGGGAACCGGTAAACGACCTCGCCACCGTCCCCGTCGGCCACGACGTAGTAGGCCTTGCTGTTGTACGCCAGCACGTCGACGGCCACGGCCAGCTCGTCGGCGGTGTGGGCGGCGCCGGCCTTCTTAACCGCCGCGGCCACCTGCCCGACGGTCAGGCCGGTGACGGTCACCGGTCCCCACTGCCCGAGGTTGACCGTGCCGTCCGGTCGGACGAGGAACTGGCCGCCGATCGGCTGTTCCGGCAGGGGTTTCAACTCGCCGCTCACTCGATCCCGGGCCTTGACCTCGATCGTCAGGATGTCCGGGGCTTCGACCACATAGGGCGGCAGGGCGACCTTCTCCAACTCCCGCGGGATGGCGCCGGCCGCCGGCACCACGGCCGGGACGGCTCGGTGGGGCGGCATCGGCATCTTCGGCAACTCCTCCGGGACGACTCCGACCACCGGGCCGGCGACGACCTGGGGGAGCGGGGCCGGCGCGTCGGCCGGCCGGGCGACGGCCGCCGCCAGGGCGTCGAGCCGGCGGCTCGTCTCCCGCTGGGCCTGCCACGACAGCCCGAGCAGCCCGACCACCGCCGCCGCGAGTACGAGATACGCGGTCCTCATGCGGACTCCTTTCCGTTCGGGGGCGGCCCATCAGACCCGCGCCCGGCCGTGCCGTCAAGACGGGTCGGGCCGGCGAGCGGCCGGGCCGTCGTCTCAACTCCCCCTTGCGGGGGAGGTCGGCGAGGCGCAGCCGAGCCGGGTGGGGGGTTAGGTCGAACGAGCCGTCAGGCCACCCCCCACCCGCCGAGGTCCTTCGGACCTCGGCAACCTCCCCCGCAAGGGGGGAGGTGAAGAAGGCGGCGGGTGCCGGGGTGTCGCCCCGGGTCACTTCTCGCAGGTGAATTGCACCACGTCGAGTTGGCCCCGGCGGAAGTACGGGGCGCAGCCGGTCAGGTAGCGGACGTAGTCGGCGTACACGGCCTCGGAGGTGAGGGCGACGGCCCGGTCCCGGGCGGCTTGTAGGTTGGCCGCCCAGGCGTCGAGCGTGGGGGCATAGTTCGGCCCGATGTGGTGCTGGCGGGCGATCCGGAAGCCGGCCCGCTCGATGTACCCGGCGATCCGGCCCGGCTCCCGGAGCTGCCCGCCGGGGAAGATCGTCTTCTGAACGAACTTCATGAACGCCACGTCGTCCGGGGTGGCCTGGGTGCCGGCCGCGGCGGTCGCCCCGTCCGGGTAGACGATCGAGTGCAGCACCAGCCGGCCGCCGGCCGGGAGCAGCCGGAAGCATTTGTCGAAGAAGGCCGCGTAGCGTTCTTCCCGGAAGTGCTCGAACGCACCGATGCTGACGATCCGGTCCACCGGCTCGTCGAACTCCTCCCACCCTTGCAAGCGGATGTCGACCCGGTCGCCCAGGTCGGCCAGCCGCCGGCGGGCCAGGTCGGCCTGGTTCCGGCTGAGGGTCAGCCCGACGGCGGAGACGCCGTACCCCTCGACGGCCCGGCGGACGGTCGAGCCCCACCCGCAGCCGACATCGAGCAGCCGCAACCCCGACCGGAGGTCGCACTTGCCGAGGGTCAGGTCGAGCTTGGCCCGCTGGGCCTCGGCCAGGGTCATCCCCGGCCGGTCGAAGAAGGCGCAGCTGTACGTCATCGACGGGTCGAGGAACAGGGCGAAGAAGTCGTCCGACAGGTCGTAGTGGGCCCGGACGTGTTCGGTGAACGGCCGGAGGGGGGAGGTCATCGGGGTGATCCGGGGGCGGCCCGGGCCCGGGTCACGACCTCGGCCGCGACGCCTAGCCCGACCCCGACGGTATAGCAAATCAAGTCCGACGGGATGAACGTGTCGCCGAGAACGAGGTGCCCGGCGGTGGTGCGGCGGAGGGCGTCGAGCCACGGGGCGTGGAGAAGCTGCGAGAACTCGACGGCGAACGCGAACCCCAGGGCGACGGCCCCGGCCCGGACCGTGGGCCACCGCGGGCGGACGATGCCAACGAGCAGGAAGACGAGCAGCGCCCAGAGGGTGTCGCCGGCGTACTCGGCGACGAACCCGGACAGGTGCGGCCGGACGGCCGGGTGTCGGGACAACAGCCCCAGGGCGACGACCGCCGCAGCCGCAGCCGCCCGCCGCCGGACCGACCGCCGTGTCCCGGTCATGCGGGCAGCGTCTTCCCCTTGGCGGCCAAGAGCCGGCCGAGTTGGTCGGCCGACAGCCGCGGGTCGTCGGTTAGGAGCGCCCCGAGTTCGGTCAGGACGAACCCCTCCAGGTCGTCCCCGGTCCAGCCGTCGGCGATCAGCCGCGAGCCGATTCGCTCCAGGGCCTTGTCCCGCAGCTTGTCCGTCCGCCGGCTGATGCTCCCCTCGTGCAGGCCGAGCAGCCCGGCCACCTCCCGCTGGGTCAGCCGGTACCGCCACCGCAGGCCCAACAGCAGCCGCTCGTCGTCGTCGATCCGGCCGAGCCAGTCCCGGGCCGCCCCGACGAACGCCTCGTGCCAGCGGGCGTCGGCCGCCGGCCGGGGGCCGTCGAGCGGGGCGGCGATCTCGTCGTCCGGCAGGGCGGCCACCCCCGGCCCCCGGCGGAGCTTCGACAGGTGGGCGTTCTGGAACACCCGGACCAGCCACGGGGCGAGCGGCCGCTGGCCGTCGTACCGGGCCAGCACCGGCCGGCCGGCCGGCCCCTCGGGGACGATCAGCCCGCTCCAGAACTCGGTCACGGCCGTGTCCTGCCGCTCGTCGTCCCGGGGGTACAGCCGGGCCGCCCTCCCCCGCAGGGCATCCACCAAGAGGCAATCACTCCGCCCGGTCCGGGCGGCGAACAGGAGTTCCCAGGCGGCCGACTGGTTCTCCAGGCAGCCGACGCACACGGCCCAGTCGACGGCGTACAGCCCTTCCAGGTAGGCGGCCCAGGTGACGCCCGGGGCCTTCGGCTGGAACAGTCGGAACGTCCGGTCGAGGTGGGCGAGGAAGGCCGGCTCGGGGAGCCGGACGGCCGGGAGCTGGAGCCGGCAGAAGTGGAGCAGGAGCCGGGCGCGGCCGCGGTCGGCCGGGGTCGGGTCGGTCGGCGGCGGGGTGGTGTCCGTCACGGGCCGCTCCGGTTCCCGCCCTCTCCCCTTGAGGGAGAGGGCAGCCGCCCGCAGGGCGGCGGGTGAGGGGAACACCACTCGCCCACGTGGGGGCGCCCGCCCCCGCCCCCCCCCCCAGGGGCGGGCCCCCCACCCCCCCCCCGCGGGCGG
>JAIEQN010000311.1 GCA_019747685.1 Gemmataceae bacterium | reverse complement strand
GCCCCTGGGCACCTTCCCCGGCCGCCCGTACTTCGTGATGGAGCTGGTCAAGGGCGTCCCGCTGACCCAGTTCTGCGACCAACACCGGCTGACCGTCCCGCAGCGGCTCGAACTCTTCCAGCAAATCTGCTCGGCGGTCCAGCACGCCCACCAGAAGGGGGTGATCCACCGGGACCTGAAGCCGACCAACGTGCTGGTCGAGTCTCACGACGGCCGGCCGGTCCCGAAGGTCATCGACTTCGGCCTGGCCAAGGCGGTGAGCGAGCTGCCGCTGACGGACAAGTCGCTGTTCACGGCGTTCGGGGCGGTGATGGGGACGCCGCAGTACATGGCCCCGGAGCAGGCCAGCTTCAACGCGGTCGACGTGGACACCCGGGCGGACATCTACGCCCTCGGGGTGATCCTGTACGAGCTGCTGACCGGGTCGCCGCCGATCCCGAAGGACCGGCTCCGGGCGGCCGCCCTGGACGAGGTGTTGCGGGTGATCCGGGAGGAGGACCCGCCGACCCCGAGCCACCGGCTCAGCACGGCCGAGGGCGTCCCGAGCGTGGCCGCGAACCGGCAGACCGAGCCGAAGAAGCTCGGCCGGTTGGTGCGGGGCGACCTCGACTGGATCGTGATGAAGGCGCTGGCGAAGGACCGGAACCGGCGGTACGAGACGGCGGTTGGGTTCGCGGCCGACGTGGGCCGGTTCCTGGCCGACGAGCCGGTCCTGGCCGGGCCGCCGTCAGCCGGCTACCGACTGCGGAAGTTCGTGCGGCGAAACCGGGCGGTGGTGCTGGCGACGGCGGCCGTGCTGCTGGCGGTGCTGACGGGCGCGGGGGTGAGCGCCTGGCAGGCGATCCGGGCGACGGCCGCCGAGAAGGACGCCCGGGAGTCGGCCGAAGCCGAGTCGGTGGCACGTCAGCAGGCCGACGCGTCCCGACGGGAGGCTGAGGAAACGGCCGAGCGTGAAAAGGCTGGGCACCGCCGGGCCTACGAAACGATCAGGCTATTGACCTACCACATCAGGCTGAATCTCGGCAACGAGGCGGAGCCACCGGAGGAGCGGATGGCCAGACTACTCTCGAAGGTGCTGCCCTCGGAGTTGAACGCCGACCAGTTTTTCGTGCTGGTTAAGTTTCTCGACTATTACGACGCCTCCCCAACAGCACTGGGCAACTCCCGCGAAGCTCTCGAGCTGCGGGCCGCGATGCATTCCCACGCGGCAGAGATCAGAGCATCGCTCCACGACGACTCGGACGCGGTTAAGGACCGCCGGTCGGCCCTCGCCCTGTGGGAGCAAGTTGCGGGCGATAACCCGAGCGATGCGAAGGATCGCCTCGCGTTGCGGGATGCAAACGTCCAACTCGCTGACGCGCTACATCGGGCCAGCCAGCACCAAGACGCCATGACGTACTGGTCGAAGGCCGCCACCCTCACGCAGACCGATGACACAGACTTCCGCTACCGGCGGGCGAAAGGACTCTCCCTGGCCGGAAGGGTCGATGAGGCCTCGGCCGAGGTCGATGTGGTGGCAGGCGAAGGAAAAGCAGATGACTACAACGCGGCCTGTGTCCTGGCCCGGGCGTCGGCGGCATGCGGGGAGGGGACGCAACGCCGCGAGGAACTGGCCTCGCGGGCGGTCGAGCGCCTCCGAGCCGGGGTTGCGAAGGGCGGCGGCGTCATGTTCACGGCCCCGTTCCTCAAACTCGACCCCGACTTCGACTCGATCCGCGACCGGCCGGACTTCCAGTCCGTGTACGCCGAGGCCGTAGCCAAGCAACGCCGATCGAAGGGCCTACCGGAGTTGGTTCCGCCGCCGCGGGAGGTGAAGCGGTGACGGCTACGGCGGCAGCCGGCGGGCCCAGTACCCCGGCCGCCGCCTGTCATGGGCCACGGCCAGCACCAGCACCCGGGCCGGCTCCTCGACGTAGATCAGCCGGTACGGGAACTTCTTCAACCGGCAGGCCCGGGTGCCGTACTGGTCCGGCGACCACAGCGATGGGTTCGCGGACACCCGCGCCTCGGCGTCGCTGAGGGCAGCCGCGAATCGGGTGACCAGCCACGCCCCGCCCCGGCGGGCGTAGAACCGCCGGGCGGCCTGGACCTCCGCGTCGGCCAGGCGGAGGTAGTCAACCGGCTTCGTCATGGATGCCTTCCATGAGCTTCCGCCGGACCTCGGCCGAGGGGATGGTTTCCGTCCTCCCCGCCCGGTAGTCGTCCAGCCGCCGCTTGATCTCGGCCGCCCACGCCTCCTCGTAGTCGTCGTCCGGCGGGCCGTCCAGGCTGTCCATCAGTTGGACCAACAGGTCTTGCCGGTCGTCCTCGGACATCGCCAGGGCGGCGGCGGTGATCTGCTCGGGGGTCAGGGTCATCGGTCGTCCTCCCACCCGGATCGTACCGGGCCGGGCCGGCGGCTACAACTGGGAACTCGGGCCGGGCGGCGAGTTCGTGAAGTGGACGGAGGAGGTGTGGGAGCGGAAGCGGCGGGAGCTGGCCGCCCGGCCGGCCCCGTACCCCGACTTCCCGTTCCCCGGGCACGTCGCCCACGACCGGCTGCACCGGCTCCGCCGCGAGTGGGCCGAGGCACCCGCCGCCGACCAGCCCCGCCTCGCCGCGGAACTCCTCCGCCGGGCCGAACTCCTCGGCGACCACAACGAGGCCACCCGCTGGCGGCTCGAACTCGACCGCCTCGGCCCGCACCTCGCCCCGCCCCCGCGGCCGGCCAAGTAGCGGCCGCCCGGCCGGGCGGGTAGAGTGGGCATAGCCCCCGGAGGACGCTCATGGACGCGACCATCACCGTCACCGTCGCCGAGCCGGTCCTGGCACGGCTCAAGAAGCTCGCGGCCGAGCGGAAGCTCACCCCCGAGCAGGTCGCCGCCGGCGACCTGGAACAGGCCTGGCTGAGGGCGTTCGTCGACGCCCGGAAGAAGCCGGCCCCGCAGCTCCCGGACCTCGGGCCGGCCGAAGACGATCCGCTCCTGAAGCTGGCCGGTATGCACCCGCCGCCCGACGCCCCGGACGACGCCGGCGAGAACTCCCGACCCCACGAGGGCCGGCCCGATGTTCGCTGACACGTCCGGTTGGGCCAACTTCGCCGACCGGCGGGAGCCGTTCCACGATCGGGCGGTCGAACTGGTCGCCGCCGCCCGTGCGGCCAAGGCGAAGATCGTCACCACCAACTACGTCCTGGCCGAACTTCCGGCCCTCCTCACCCGCCCGATGCGGCTGGCCAAGCGGTCCCAGGTCGCCCTCCTGGACACGCTGCGGACGGCGCGGTGGGTCGAGGTCGTCCACATCGATGTGGAACTCGACGCGGCCGCCTGGGACCTGTGGGAGGCCCGGCCGGACAAGGAGTGGTCGCTGACCGATTGCGCCAGCTTCCTGGTGATGGAACGCCGGGGCCTGGTCGAGGCCCTGACCTCCGACCACCACTTCGAGCAGGCCGGGTTCGTCCGGCTGCTCCGGTAGCCGTCCGGCGGCAGTACAACCCCGGCGGAGGCTCGCCCCATGACCCCGCCCGACGACCCGTTCCCGGCCGTGTACGCCGAGCTGCGGCGCCTGGCGGCGGCCAAGCTCGCCCACGAGCCGGCCGGCCACACCCTCGACGCCACCGCCCTCGTCCACGAGGCCTACCTGCGGCTCGGGGGAGACCCGGCCGGCCGGTCCCGGTTCGTCGCCGCCGCGGCCGAGGCGATGCGCCGCATCCTGATCGACCACGCCCGGAAGAAGCGGGCCGGCAAGCGGGGCGGGGCGGCCCGCCGGTTTACCTTGTCCGACGCCGACCGGGTGAACCTCCCCGACCCGGACGTTGTCCTGGACGTGGACGCGGCGTTATCCCGGCTGGCGGCCGACGACCCGGCCGCGGCGGCAGTGGCTCGGCTGCGGCTGTTCGCCGGGCGGACGGTGGACGAGGCGGCGGCCGCCGTCGGGGTGTCCCGGGCGACGGCCTACCGGGACTGGTCCTACGCCCGGGCCTGGCTGACCGCCGCGCTGGCCGACGGCGTTGACGGGGCCGCCCGGCCGGAGTAACATTTCAAAGCCTTTCGGCGACGTGGTGGCTGTAGCTCAGTTGGTTAGAGCGCCAGATTGTGGATCTGGAAGTCGCGGGTTCAAGTCCCGTCAGTCACCCCTCACCGAACCCCTGCAAGGACAAGGACTTGCGGGGGTTCGGTCGTTTTGGCCTCATGTCTTCTGCTGTCTCTTTGCTACCACAGGAGCTACCACACTTGCGTCCGGCCTCGTCTGCCGGTGTCTCGACCAGGGGTGAGTTACCGCCGACGCCGGACCCTGTACCATCATTAAAACCCGGAAACCGACGGCCGAATCCTGCTCAGCTTGGTTCCATCCCCCCGGCCTGTGCAACCTGACCCATGCCCCACCCTCTTGTGTAGTCGCTCGGTTCTCGCAGTTCGTCGGCGGGACCGGACAGAGCCCATTCGGCGGCGATTATCCTGATCTGGCCACCAGTTCACAACGACCCATGAAGCGGGGGTGAAAGTCCGGTCGTCGGCCGGTCTGATCCCACTTTGCTGGGTCGGGATAAACCCAAGCAGTCCCTGCCAGGATAACATTCTTCTACCGAGTTGAAGAAAAACAGTCCGGTCGACGATATATTAATAGACAGACTATTAACGAAGGGATTTCGTCATGGCTTTTTACACCACCCGCCAGGTGGCAGACCTTCTCGGCGTTCGCTGGTACCGGGTCGTCTACGCCCACCACGCCGGACACATCCCGGAGCCTGGGCGGGTCGGAAACCTCCGGCTGTACACCGAGGCGGAGGTCCGGCTGCTCGCCGACTACTTCACCGCCCGGGGCGAGGGCAGCCCGCCCGGCGAACCCGATCGGCAGCCAGCGGGCACGATCAACAGATAATAACAATAAGCCGGGAAGAGTAGTTGAGCGTTGACCCACCGAGGAGGGCCGACCGGTGCCCCTGACCAGGAGGACGACTCCGGCCAGCATCCGAGCAAGGACGAACGGATTCGACGGCGATGAACAGCACCCAGACCTTCCGACCGGCCGAGCTTGAACGGCTTCGATACCTCTACCGGCAGTGCCGGGGCAAGTCGTTTTACCCAAACGGCCGGCCCCGGCCGTGCCGGTCCCAGAAGTGCCCGTGCGACCTCTGCCGGGCGGCCCACGCCAGGAAAGAGTCGATCGTCCTCCAAAGGTCATTCGGCGACAGGCCACCGCACTTCTTCTGCACCCTAAAATTGACCGACGACGAACACACGCCCGACACGGCGATGGCCGCCTACCTTCGCTGCTTCTCCCAGAAGGTCCGGGACCACCGGAAGCGGGACGGTAAGGGGCTGAAGTACGACCTGCGGATCGAGTTCGACCGGTTCGGCCAACCTCACGCCCACATGTCCCTGATCGCCCCACCCGGATCGACTGTTTCCGAGATGAAGCGGCTGGTCAGGGGCTTCTGGGCGAGTGCCTGCGGGGGCCGGCCTGCCTCGGTCTACCTGGCCCCGGTGCAGTCCGTAATCGGTGTTGCCCGGTACATAACGAAGGACATCCGGGACCGCCGCCGGGTGTTCCCGCCCCCGCCCGACTGGAACGGCCGGACGTGCCGCCTGACTGGTTGGCGGTCGAAGGGTTTCCTGGTGAAGCCGAAGGGGGAGTTGTGGAAGGACCAGATTGGGGAGTGGTACGGCCCCCAGCCTGGGCTCGACCCGCCGCCGGAGCGGCAGGCCGGGCCGGACCCGGTCAGCGAATCACCCCGGCCACCTCGCCGTCGGTGGCGTCCTCCAGGTCGAAGTCCATCCACCAGATCAGGTCGTCCAAGTCGATCGGGGTGTTGTCACGGACGTTTTCGCTGGGGACTCCGTGTTCCGCCTGCCAGTGGGCGACGACCCGCCGGGCCTCCTCTGCCGACGAGCAGTATTGGCTCCGCAGCCGGCGGTGGGTGTCCCCCTCGACCTCGCCGAGCATCAGGTGGATCATGGTGTTCCAGCGGTTCATGTAGATCAGAATCTTCATGGCTGCTCTCCGGCCGGGGTGTCGAAACTGACCCCAGGATACGGGGGCCGTGTCGGGGAAACAAAGTCGGTAGGCCGCCATAAATACCGTATGCTTACTTTTTCTAATTACATGGCGATGCGTGAGGGTCTGTGGCTGCCCGACCGCCGTACCGCCGGGGTGTCGAGGATCAACCCCTTCCCCATGACCGGAGCCGTCAGGAAGACGCTGGGACCGAGGAAGTTCAGAACACTACGGCCAGTGCCCCCGGTAAAGCCCCGGGTATGGGGATCGATTGGCCGGCCGCACACGACCTCTTCGTAATGGCGGCCTTTTGGTTGATTTGAGGACCAGCCCGGGGCATGATTGGTGGCAAAGCCACCCACGCCCAGGGCCACGCCCATGCAGACGACCTCGCCCAGCCTGCTGCACCGCCTGCGGGACCGGGCCGACGCCGACGCCTGGGGCCGGCTGGCCCGGGTGTACACCCCGCTCCTGCTCGACTGGGTGCAACGCCTCGGGGTCCAGCCGGCCGACGCCGACGACCTGGCCCAGGAGGTCTTGGCGACCGTCGCCCGGGAGGTGCCGGTGTTCGAGTACGACCCCAGCCGGGGGACGTTCCGAGGGTGGCTGAGGGTTATTCTCGTCAACCGGGTCCGGCACCACCGGCGGGCCAGAGGACGGGCACCGGACGCCGCCGGCGGGGGCGGACACGACCGGCTCCTGGCCGACCTGGCGGACGGCCGGGGGGACCTCGGCCGGGAGTGGGACCGGGGCCACGACCGGCACGTCGTCGCCCGGCTGCTCGACCTGATCCGGCCGGAGTTCCAGCCGGCTACCTGGGAGGCGTTCCGGCTGGCCGCCGTCGAGGATCGACCGGCGGCCGAGGTCGCCGCCGCCCTGGGGCTGACCCCGAACGCCGTCCGGGTCGCCCGCTGCCGGGTCCTGGCCCGGCTCCGGCAGGAGGCCGACGGGCTGACCGGGTGATTTTCCCACGTCCCTGAAATGATCCCCTCTCGCCCGGCACAAATCGGGTATGGCCCTCCGCCCGACTGGTCGGGCGGGGCCGGGGGGCGGGTGCCAGACGTGACCGAACCGGGTGACACCACCGCCGCCCACCCGCCGGCCGACCGGCTGGCGGCCTACGCCCTCGGCCGGCTACCGCCCGACCAGGCGGCCCGGGTCGAAACCCACCTGGGGGCGTGCGAGGACTGCACCCGGGCCGCCGAGCAGGCCCAGGCCGCCGACCCGCTGTTGGCCGCCGTCCGGGAGTTGAAGCCGCACGAGGTTCGGCCGGCGGCCGATCCCCCCGCCCTGCCCCCGGAAATGACCGACCACCCCCGCTACCGGCTCGACCGGCTGCTCGGCCGGGGCGGGATGGGCGAGGTGTGGGCGGCCACCCACCTGCTGATGAACCGCCGGGTGGCTGTGAAAGTCGTCCACCCGGACCTGGCCCACAGCCCGGCGGCGGTCGCCCGGTTCCGGCGGGAGGTGGAGGCGGTCGCCCGGCTGGATCACCCGAACATCGTCCGGACCCACGACGCCGACCGGGCCGCCGGCCGGCTGCTGTTGGTGATGGAACTGGTGGACGGGCCGGACCTCGGCCGGGTGGCGGCCGACCGGGGGCCGCTGCCGGTGGCCGAGGCGGTCGGATACGCCCGGCAGGCCGCCCTCGGTCTCCAGCACGCCCACGAGGCCGGGCTGGTCCACCGGGACATCAAGCCGCAAAACCTCCTGCTCGCCCCGGGCGGGGTGGTGAAGGTCGCCGACTTCGGGCTGGCCTCGGTCCTGGCCGACGACCCGGACGAGGAACAGGCCGTCGCCTCCACCGCCCACCTCGGGCCGCACACCCGGCCGGGTCAGGGGTGTGGGACCCCCGACTACATCGCCCCCGAGCAGGTCCGGGACGCCGGGTCGGCCGACATCCGGGCTGATTTATACAGCCTCGGATGCTCGTTCTACCACCTGCTCGCCGGCAAGCCGCCGTTCGCCGGGGGGACCGGGTTCTCGAAGGTCGCCGGCCACCTGGAGCGGACCCCGCCGCCGATCACCGCCCACCGCCCGGACCTGCCGCCGGCCGTCGTCCGGGTCCTTGATCGGCTCTTGGCCAAAGACCCCCGGGACCGGTTCCAAACCCCCCGGGACGCCGCCGACGCCCTGGCGGCGGCCCTGGCCGACCCGGACATCCCCCGGCCCGGCCTGTGGACTCGCCGGCGGGTGCTGGCGGCCGGGGCCACCGGGGCGGGGCTGGTGGCGGCCGGCGGGTGGTACTTCATCGCCCGCCGGCGGGTGCCCCGGGCCGAGGTCGTGTTGCGGTTGGAAGGCCACGCCGGGCCGGTCCAGCACGTCGCCCTTTCGCCGGACGAGCGGACGCTGTTGTCCTCCGGGGACGACGGCACCGCCCGGGTCTGGGACCTGGGTGACGGCCGGCTCTTGGGGACCCTCGCCGGACACGACACCGCAGTCATCCGGGGTGTATTTCTGCCGGACGGCCGGCGGGTGCTGACGGCCAGCCAGGACAAGACCGTCCGGCTCTGGGACCTGGAAACCCGAACCCCCGTTCGTGACTACGCCGGGGCGGCCGAGGGGGTCGTCACCCTGGCCGTGTCCCGGGACGGCCGACGGCTGATGTCCGGCGGGCCGGCGGTGGTCGAGTGGGAGGTCGAGACCGGGCGGGTGGCCCGCCGGCGGCCGGTCGGGCGGGGGGCGTCCTGGGTCGGGTGGAGCCCGGACGGGCGGCGGGCGGCGGCGGCCGGGTCGGAGCGGGTGATCTACGTCTGGGCGGCCGACGGGGACCGGGAGGTCGTCCGGCTCGAACCGCACCCGCACGCCATCGAGGTGGCCCGGTTCTCGGCCGACGGGCGGCGGGTGGCGGCCGGCGGGGTCGGCCCGACGGCCACCGTCTGGGACGTGGACGCCAGGGCGGCGACCCGGTACGACCTGCCGCACCGACTCTACCGGGCTGTCCCATCCGGGGACGGCTTCCGGTTCGTGCTGAACGACGACCACTCCCGGCTGATGCTGTACAACCCGGAGGCCGACCGGGCGATGGCCGAGGTCGTCAGCCCGGGCGGGGTCCTCTGGGGGTGCGAGATCACCCGGGACCACAAGCGGATGGTGACGGGCGGGATCGACGGGGTCGTCCGGGTCTGGGAGCTACCAGGATGAACTCGGGAAAAATCCCCCGGGTGTGAAATGACGGCCCCGCCCGCCGCACAAAGGGTGTGAGCAGGCTGGAATAGTTCGTGTGGCTGGAGCAGGCCGGACCGCACCCGCAAGACCCGTTGGGGGTAGCAGATGGGCACGGAGTATTACTACGCCCGTGATGATGAGCGGGTCGGGCCGGTGAGCCGGCGGCAACTTCGGTTGCTGGTGGCAGCCGGGGTTCTGGGGCCGGATGACCTGGTCTGGGCCAAGCCGCTGCCGGACTGGGTCGAGGCCCGCACCATCCCCGGGCTGTTCCCCGCCGACGCCGGAGCACCCGCCTCGGTCACGAGGCCGGCCGACCGGATGCCGCTCTCGGCCCGGATCGAGGCCGCCCGGCGGCGGGCCGGCCCGCTGGTCTCGGCCCTCGGGGTAAAACTGCGGGCATTGGCCGGAGCCGCACGGGACGCCGGCCGCCAAGCCGTCCAATACTGGCAGAGCCTGCCGGCCCGCCGCCAACGCCAACTCGGGGCGGCCGGGGTGTGCCGCCCTCGTCCTGGTCGTGGCCCTCGGGGTTCGGGCTACCAGCCGCCGGGCCGTCGAACCGGGAACCCCGGGGGGGCCGGAGGCGGCTGACAACGTGCTGTCGGCCGGCGAGGTGTACGCCGCATTCGAGGCCGACCCGGCGGCCGCCGGCCGCCGGTACGTCGGGCAGCGAATCCGGGTGCGGGGGCAGTTGGGTAGCTACTCGGTTCTGGGATACAGCACGACCGCCCCCCCGGAAGCACGCATCACCAAGGCGGACGCCTGGCTCCGGGCTCCGGAACGGCGAGGACAATGCCATCTGAAATGTTTCTTCACCAGCCGGGAGGGCAACCCGCTGGGCAACGCCAGGTCCGGCGAAGAAGCGGTCATCGAAGGGGTGTGTGCCGGGGTCGAGACCCCTCCGAAAGACGAAGATCGCCCCCCCGGCGTCACGTTCGAGGACTGCCGCCTCGTCTGGTCCTCCGGCCCGAAGCCCCCGATGCCATTTGACCGCAGCACCTGCACCCGCCGACAGTTCGTGGACAAGATGAAGGACATGATCGGGATGGGTCGTGGCGGCTCCGGCCAGGTTGAGCAGGAAACGTTCGGGAAGCCATTCACATTCGCTCAGTACAACTACATGGTCTTCATGGACACGTTCGGGCAGCCGACGGCCGGGTTCGACGGGAACTTCGCCTTCAACGACGCACAGACGTGGTTCTACAGGTGTTCCGACGGGGTTGTGCGACTGTCCGTGACGTGCGGCCCGCCGATCTTCCGGGACGGCCGATTCGTTTACGGCAAGGCCGGCGAGGTTGTCGTTCGGGACCTCGGGTACTGACCGGCGATAGAAGCTCGACCCTCTTTAGTTCAATGATGTCGAACCCAGGGGAGCGGCACTTTTTTGGACGACCGCAAGCGTCCCCCCTCCACCACACAGGCGGAAATGAAACCGTGGTTTCAATCGAATATATTTGATTGTTCAATCTTCTTACTTGTTCCCAGGCTGCACTCCGCCTGGCTTCCCGAACGTCAGCCTCCTCCTGCTCCCGAGCCTGGTGCCGGGCCACCGCCTGTGAATGGGCCAGTTCCAGTTCCGGGTACTCCGCCCTCAACCGGTCCGTGTCCGCCTCCGCCAGCCGCCGGGTGTAACTCCGCCCGGACCGCCCCGTCATCTCCCGCCAGACCCTCACCTCCTCCGCCCGAGAGCCGATCGACCACGCCAGGTACACGGCGACCGCCTGCTCCCACCAGATGCGGGCGGACCGATTCAGGTGTGGCATAGAAGAATTGTTAGACGGGCATCAGCAAAGTGGCCAATCGTCAATCCGCTTAGGGGGCACTCACGCCCGCCGCAATCCCCCAAAGTGGGGGACCGGCGGGCTGAGTTGCCACCGACGGGACCCATCACCCCGGTGATGGCCGTCCGGGTGGCAGCACCAGCCCGGAGTGCTTGCCCGTGAACGAGAACGTGAACGTCCCCGTCCCGATCGTGGACCCGGCCCCGGCCTTCGTGGACCCGCTGGCCCAGAAGATCGCCGACGCCTACGGTCAGGCCGAGTTGAGGGGCCGGGAGGCGGTGGCCGCCGCCCTGAAGATGGCGGAATGGGCCGCCCAGAAGAAGACCGAGCTAGAGGACGCCCGGAAGGCCGGCCAGACCGTCCCCGGCTTCCTGGAGTGGATCGCCGAGCAGCGGGCCAGGGCCAGCATCAGCGGGCACTCGTTCCCGACCTACCAGTACGTCAACCGGTTGCTCAACATCCACAGGGAACGGCAGCACCTCACCGGCAGCGAGTCGTCCATCCGGCAGTGCCAGGAGGTCATCGCCGCCGCCACCAAGGACCGCCGCCGGACAGGGCAGAAGAAGCTCCCGATCACCCAGTCTCGTGTGCAGCGGGTCGCTGAGGACAAGAAGATCAAGCTGGAGAAGTTGCAAGCCGCCTTGAAGGAACTGGGGGTCACGATCAAGAAGGACGACCCCCGGGCCGCCCCGGAACCTGAACGGCCTGCCGCCCCGAAGCAGACCCGGAAGAAGAAGGTCGTCCCGCCCACCGACCAGCCGGGCGAGAAGTAGGCGAACAAACGGGCTGTCAGGCGAACTCAGGCCGTAGTCACACCGACCCGCCCTTCCGGCGGGTCGGCTTTTTCCATCGACCATCCATCCGGGTGCGAGCAACGGCGAACCGCTGCCCACCGACCAACAGGAGAACAGCATGGAACTGATCGACCGGGCGACTCTGGCCCTACGACTCAAAAAGTCGGTCCGCACGATTGACCGGCAGCGGCACCGGTTCGAGTTCTACGCCGTCGGGCCGTCCGGAACATACCCCCGGTTCCGGTGGGATGCCATCGTTCGGGATATCGAGTCGGGTGTCTTCCCCAAACTGCGAGCCAGACCAACTCACGGCCGTCCGGCCCGGTGAGCGACGTGGAAGCAAGGGGTGAACGGCTCCCGCAGATACCGGCCACGATGCCCGGCCAGCCCCACTGCTGGGCTCCGCTCTCGGTGGTCGCACTTCGTTCGGCACAATTCCTTGCGGTGGCCTGGGGGCGAGGTAAGCGTTCAGGCCGCCGGCGTGTCCCCACCTGGGGCGGCCGGCGGTGCCGAGACGAGCCGGTCCAGTTCGGCGACCAATGTGAAAACCTGCCGGGTCATCGTGGTCGGGTGGTCGTCGTCATAGTGCTTGGTCGTGATGTCCTGCCCCCGGTGCCGCATGGCCCGCATCCGGTCCCGGATCGACACCCCCCGTTCGGCCAAGAACACATTCAAGGTCCGGCGGAGCGAGTGAAACCCGACCGGGATGCCCCGCTCGTCGGTGTGGGTGATGCCGGCGAGCCGGAGGGCCGCCCGGTGGATACGAGACAGGTTCCCCGTACTCGGAACCTGGAACAGCTTGTCGGCCGGCCGCCGGCCGGACTCCCGAACCCAGGCGTCGAGATCGGCAGCCAGGCTCGGCGTCAGCCGGAAGACCGCCCGCCGCCCGTTCTTGGTCTTGCTGGTGTCGATCCTGGGCGTTTTGCCGGTGAGGTACACATCCCGGACCAGGATGCGGCCGAGTTCGCCCCGGCGGAGACCCGTCAGCAACGCCGTCCGGTAGATCAGCCGTCGCTCCCGGCCGAGGCGTTCGAGTTCGGCCCGGTAGCCGTCACTCAAGTCCACCGGCTTCCGGGGCTGTGCAGGTGATCCGTCGGCCTTCGGGCGGCCCCCACGATTGACCGTGCGGGACACCAGCGGGTAGCGTTCGACGGCGTCCAGCAGCAGCGGCAGTTCGGCCAGCCGATACCGCCGTCGTGCCGGCGGCCGGTCGGCTGACTTGTAGGTCGGGACGGTGTGTTTGGTGATGGGGTTCGACTCGTAGGGCCGGTCGTCGTCCCCGCTCAAGAACCCGAACCAGCCGACGGCGTAGGTCCTGGCTTTGTTCTTCGTGGCGGCCGACGACGTGAGGCTCGACAGGTACTCACGCACCCGCTGAGCGGTCACGTCTCTGATGCGTGGGTCCGCCCCGACATACCCCACCAGCCCGCCCAACACCCTCCCGACCTCGGCGACGTACTCGGCCGACCGGCCCCGGCCGGAGAGGTCGCCCAGGTAGGCGTCGAGCCACCCCCGGGCCGACCGGTCGAGGTGATCCCGGCGGGTGTCGAGGATGCCGGCCTTCCCCCGGTCACGGTCCATCTCCCACTGGTGCAGCAACGCCTCGGCGGCCCGCTTGTCCGTGACCCCCAGGGCCACGAACCGCTTCTTTACCTTCCCGCCGTCTCGGTAGCTCTCCACGATCGACCACTTCTTGCCCCGCTTGCGGATTGTCGCCATCGCCCCGGCCCCCTGAACTATCCCACTGCCACCCTCTAAAAGAGTAATCGTTGCGGGAGCCGGCTGCTACCACAGTTGCTACCACAGGTGGTCCCGAGACGGCCGCAGTTGTCTCGACTTGGCGTGAACCCCGATTGGGCCAGTCCTCGTGAAGTGCTATGAAAAGAAGGTATTTGGCGGATACTGGCGGCAGGTGTCTCCCCATGACAGGAAGTGATGCTGAACACCGCTGTTCGCTTGTGGATCTGGATGTCGCGGATTCAAATCCCGTCAGTCACCACTCAGCAACCCGCGGCCCGCCGGGGGTCGCTGCTTTTCGGCAATGCGTCGGTTTGGGTGGCACAGGCCTCCCGGCCTGTGCCACCCAACAGAGATACAACTCCGGCGGTGGTCGAAGCAGGGGCCGGGCCGGGATCGCCCCCACCGGCCTACCGGGCCGGTATCGTGGCCCGCACCACGGCCACC
>JAIEQN010001154.1 GCA_019747685.1 Gemmataceae bacterium | reverse complement strand
CCATCAGCGACGACGGCAAGTACCTGGCCTACGGCAAGGCCGCCTCGGGCAGCGACTGGAACACCTGGCACGTCCTGGACGTGGCCACCGCCAAGCCGCTGGACGACGAGCTGAAGTGGGTGAAGTTCAGCGGGGCGTCGTGGACGGCCGACGGCCGCGGGTTCTTCTACAGCCGGTTCCCGGAGCCGAAGAAGGACGCCGCCTTCCAGGCCCTGAACGAGAACCAGAAGCTCTACTACCACCGGCTCGGCACCCCCCAGAGTGACGACGTGCTGGCCTACGAGCGGCCGGACCACCCGAAGTGGGGCATCGGCGGCACCGTCAGCGAGGACGGCCGGTATCTGGTCATCAGCGTCAACGACGGGACGACCAGCCGCAAGGCCCGGATCGTCTACAAGGACCTGAACGAGCCCTACGGGCTGCCGACCGAACTCGTCCCGAACCACGACAACAAGTTCTTCTTCCTCGGCAACGACGGGCCGGTGTTCTACTTCCAGACCGACTTCAACGCCCCGAAGTACCAGGTGATCGCGGTCGACACCCGGTCGCCGGACAAGAAGAATTGGAAGACCGTCATCCCGGAGGCGAAGGAGACGATCGAGGGCGTCGACCTGGTCGGCAACCTGTTCGTCGTCAGCTACCTGAAGGACGCCTACACCCTGGTGAGGGTGTTCGAGATGAACGGGGCGCCGGTCCGGGAGGTGCAGTTGCCCGGGATCGGCACCGCGGCCGGGTTCAACGGCCGGCGGACCGACACGGAGACGTTCTACTCGTTCAGCAGCTTCGCCACCCCGCCGAGCATCTACAAGTACGACCTCATCACCGGCAAGAGCACGCTCTTGCGGCAGGCCCAGGTGAAGTTCGACCCGGCCAACTACGAGGTCAAGCAGGTCTTCTACAGCAGCAAGGACGGCACCAAGGTGCCGATGTTCATCGCCTACAAGAAGGGCCTGAAGCTCGACGGCAATAACCCCTGCCTCTTGTACGGGTACGGCGGGTTCAACATCTCGCTGACGCCCGGGTTCTCGGTGTCCCGGCTCGCGTGGATGGAGATGGGCGGGGTGTTCGCCGTCGCCAACCTCCGCGGCGGCGGGGAGTACGGCGACGCCTGGCACCGGGCCGGGACGAAGCTCCAGAAGCAGAACGTGTTCGACGACTTCATCGCCGCGGCCGAGTACCTGATCGACCAGAAGTACACCTCGCCGAAGAAGCTGGCCATCCAGGGCGGGAGCAACGGCGGGCTGCTGGTCGGGGCGGTGATGACCCAGCGGCCGGACCTGTTCGGGGCGACCCTGCCGGCGGTCGGGGTGATGGACATGCTCCGGTTCCAGAAGTTCACCGCCGGGCGGTTCTGGGTGGACGACTACGGCAGCAGCGACGACCCGGAGCAGTTCAAGGCGCTGGCCAAGTACAGCCCGTACCACAACCTGAAGAGCGGCACCCGCTACCCGGCCACCCTGGTGACAACGGCCGACACCGACGACCGGGTGGTGCCGGGGCACAGCTTCAAGTTCGCGGCGATGTTGCAGGCGTCTCAATCCGGTGACGCCCCGGTGCTGATCCGGATCGAGACGAAGGCCGGTCACGGGGCCGGCAAGCCGACGGCCAAGGTGATCGAGGAGGTGGCCGACCAGTGGGCGTTCCTGACCAAGGCCCTCGACTTCAAGCCGACGATCAAGGAGTAGTTCCGGGCGAGCGGCCGGCGTGAGCCGGCTGTTCCCGACCCAACCGCACCCCCGTTCGCGGCCCGCCGCGGGCGGGGGTGTCGTTCGTTTCCGACAGGAGGCGAGCATGTCCGACGTTTACGAACGGATGTGGGCCGAGAGCCAGGGGACGGACCGGTTGCTGACTCTGATTGGGAACCTCAAGAACCGGTCACTCCGCAAGTCCCGCCTATTTGCCGTCGCCTGCTGCCGGCGGGTTTGGGACTATTACCCGTCGGACATCCAACGCGAACTGGTCACCGCGTTGGAGGAGTACATCGAAGGCCGTGTGCCGTGGAGAACGGTCCAGGCCAAGCGGCGGCCGGCCTGGGAGTGGGCCGAGCGATCGCACCGGGAGCAGGTGAACGCGCTGGAGGAAACGGACCCGACCGTCCCGATCGGGGACGAGGACCCCATCACGCCGCACACCTACGTCCGGTGCCCGCTGCACGCAACCGAGGGTGCCTTTTACCGGTTCCAACAGGTCGCCCGAGACAGCATGATCGACCGTCGGCGGTCGTCCGGCGACCATGACCCGGAACAGTGCGCCTGGCTCCGGTGCATCTTCGGCAACCCGTTCCGGCCGGTGGTGTTTGACCCGGAGTGGCGGACCTCCACCGTCGTCGCGCTGGCCCGGGGGATGTACGAGGGCCGGGACTTCGCCCCGATGCCGGTCCTGGCCGACGCCCTCCAGGACGCCGGGTGCGAACACGCCGACATCCTGGCCCACTGCCGCGGCAACGGCCCCCACGTCCGCGGCTGCTGGGTGGTCGATCTGGTGCTGGGCAAGGGGTAACGCTACCCTGCCGGAAGGAGGACCCGCGATGACCCCGACTGCGACCCCGCCCGCCCCCGCGAGCTACACCCCGGCCGCCCCGCCGGCTCCGACCGTGGCACCGCCGACCGCCGCCCCCACCGTCCCCCCGCCGGCGGCCGGCGGCTGGGCCCGGTTCAAGTGGACGGTGGACGAGTACCGCCAGCTCGGCCGGCTCGGCCTGTTCCAAGATGTCAAGGTCATGCTGATCGACGGGGAGATCTTCACGATGGGACCGGCCCAGCCGCCGCACGACTACGCCCTAACTGCGACCTACGAGTACCTGAGAGCCGTCTGCCCGCCCGGCCACTACGTCCGCAGCCAACTGGGATTCGACGTCGGCACCCGGACGGCCCCGGAACCCGACCTGGCCGTCGTCCCGGGGGCCTTCCAAGACTACCGGGCCAGGACGCCGACCACGGCCGCGCTCGTCGTTGAAATCGCCCACACGACGCTGGCCACGGACACCACGGTGAAGGCCGAGAAGTACGCCACCGCCGGGGTGCCCGAGTACTGGGTACTCGACGTGGACGGCCGCCGGCTGTTCGTTTACCGCAAGCCCGAGCCGCTGCCCGAGGGCCTGGGGGCGACGGCCTACAGGTCCCGGGAGGAGTACGGCCCGGACGACGCGGTCGCCCCGCTGGCCGCCCCGGACAAGCCGGTCAAGGTGGCCGACCTGCTGCCCTGAACCACCGGAGCGCGGGCCTCCGGCCCGCTGTTCGGAACGCGGGCCGGAGTCCCGCGCTCGGGGTCAATCGACGTAGGGGTCGGCGCCGATGTCCTGCAACATCTCCTGCCGGTGCTTGTCGTAGTTCATCAGGTCGAACCGCTGCTTGCGGTGCTTCTTCTCGACCCGCTTCTGGGCCACCCGGAAGAGCGGCGCGTAGGCGTCCCAGTTGCGGCTCCCGCCCTGCCGGCCGAGGGCCGCCAGCTCGTCCTGCTTGTGGACACCGAGCCCTTCGAGCAGTTGGTCTTCGAGCGACAGCACGAACTGGGCGCTGCCCGGGTCGCCCTGCCGGCCGGCCCGCCCCTGGAGCTGCCGGTCGATCCGCTCGGCCTCGTGCCGCTCGGTCCCGATCACGTGCAGCCCGCCGGCCTCGGCCACCCCCTTGCCGAGCTTGATGTCCGTCCCCCGCCCGGCCATGTTCGTCGCTACCGTGACCGTCCCCGGCTGGCCGGCCGCCGCCACGATCTCGGCCTCCCGCTCGTTCTGCTCGGCGTTGAGCACCTGGTGCTCGACCCCCACCGCCGTCAGCTTCTGGCTGATCTTCTTCGACGCCTCGACCGTCCGGGTGCCGATCAAGACCGGCCGGCCGGCCGCCAGCATCTGCTGGGTGGTCTTCACCACATAGTTGAACTTGGCGTCCTCGGTCGGGAAGACCTTGTCCGGGAACACCTTCCGCCGGATCGGCTTGTTCGTCGGGACGGCCGAGGTCCACCGCCGGTAGACCTTCCGCAGCTCCCAGAAGTTGGGCAAGAGCGTCCCACTCATGCCGGCCAGCTTGGTGTAGAGCCGGTAGAAGTTCTGGAAGGTGATCTGGGCGGCGTGGTCGCTGGGCATGTTGACCTGCACCTTCTCCTTGGCCTCGACCGCCTGGTGCAGCCCGTCCCGCCAGTGCCGGTCGGGCATCGGCCGGCCGGTCCCCTCGTCGATGATGACGATCTTCCCGTCCTTGGCCGACACCATGTAGTGCTGGTCGCGGCCGAACCGGTAGTGGGCGTGCAGCCCCTTCTCGACCGCCTCGAGCAGCTTGTCCATCGCCTTGGCGTGCTTGCCGCTGGGCGGGTTCGAGTACCGGACCAGCGCCCGGCCGGCGTCGGTGATCTCGATCTTGTCCTTCTTCAGGTTCAGGGTGAAGTGCTCGTCCCGCTTCATCTGCCGGGCGACGGCGTCGGCCCAGTGGAAGACGACCTGCTCGTCCGGCTCGGCCGGGCGGGTCGGGTTGGCGATGATCAGCGGCGTCTTGGCCTCGTCGATGAAGATGCTGTCGGCCTCGTCGACGATGGCGTAGTGCAGGGCCCGCTGGACCCGGGGGTCCATCTTGGCCGGGCCGCTGCCGGGCAGGAACGGGGCCCAGAACGGGGCGGCCTGGGCCTGCCCGCCGCGGAGCTTCAGCCGGTCGCGGAGGAAGTCGAACCCGAACTCGCTGGCCGTCCCGTAGGTGATGTCGGACTTGTACGCCGCGGTCCTGGGGCCGTCCTCCATCTTCTGCTGGAGGACGCCGACGGTCAGGCCCAGCTTCTCGTACACCGGCCCGACCCACTCGGCGTCCCGCTTGGCCAGGTAGTCGTTGACGGTGGTGACGTGAACGCCCTTACCGATCAGGGCGTTGAGGTAGGCCGGGGACGAGGCCGAGACCGTCTTCCCCTCCCCGGTGGCGAGCTCCACCACCCCGCCGTAGTGCATGACCGCCCCGGCGGCCAATTGCACGTCGAACGGGCGGATGTTCAGCGTCCGTTGGATGGCCACCGAGCACAGCCCGAACGCCTGGGGCAGGAGCTTGTCCAGGCTGTACTTCCCCCGGGCCTTCCCCCGCAGCTCGTTGCTGACGGCCAGCATGTCGGCGTCGTTGAGCCGCAGGTACTGTCGCTCCCAGTGGCGGACGGCCGGGACGAGCAGGGCGGCCCGGGAGAGCCGCCGCTTCCACGGGGACCCGGCCACGGCCAGCACCCGGTTGACGGCCGGCCGCCCGAGCCGCCCGGGGACGTTCTCGATCCGGTAGTGGGGGTGTTCGACCCGCTCGGACGGGGGTTCGACGACCAGGCTCATCGGGGCGGCCTCCTGCGGGACGATACCCCCAGGATACGCGGGCGCGGGTGGCGATTGAAGGGCGAGAAGCGGTCACAGGCCGGGAGGCCTGTGCCACCGGAAGTTTTGGTGGCACAGGCCTCCCGACCTGTGGGCGCAAAAAACCGGGGGGGCCGAAGCCCCCCCGGCACCAGGCCGACGTTCGGGTCCCGTCCATCCCTCCGGTCGCCTGGCCGCCTTAACCGTTCCCCCCTCGGAACGGGTAAAGCACACGAGGTCCCCGCGGCGACGCGGGGAGTCGCCGGCCCGCACCGAAACTGCGGGGCGGCCGTCACTTGCGGCGGGCCTTGTGGCCCGCCGCGGCGACACCCATTACCTAGATTAAACCACCCCGGGGAGCAACCACGGACATCGGGAAAAATGGGAAAATGGGAGATTCAGGGGGTGCGGGAGAATTCGGCACTCGCCGAACGACGAGGCCCGGCCGTGGGTCCGTCCCACGGCCGGGCCTCGGTCGAACTCCCGTCGGACGCGGTCAGGGCTGGCCGCGGAACCGGGTCGGGGCGGCCGTCGGCAGGTCCCAGTCGGTCGGGATCGGCCGGCGGGTGCCCTCCCCGGCGTAGTGCCAGTGGCCGACCCCGTCCTCCCCGAGCTTCCACGAGAAGGCGGCCGACCGGCCGTTCACCTTGGTCGGGAAGTCCACCTCCCCGGCCAGGTCGTCCAACAGGTTGACCCCGAGTGCGGTCAGCTCGGCGGCGGCGGCGGATAGGCTCTGCTCGGCCGTGCGGATGTCCTCGGACACCTGGTACCGCCGCTGCCGCTCCTGCCAGGCCAGGTCCCGCCGCTGGCGGTCGAGCCGGTCCCGCTCGGGGGCGAGCTGGTCCAGGGCGGCCCGGGAGGTAACGATGTCGGCGACGATGCTCTTGACCAGCGGGAGCATCTGCCGGGCGGTCGGCAGGTCGAGGGGGGTGTCCTTCCGGCGGGGCTTCCCGGCCGGGTTGCCGGCGCGGTTCGGGCTGGTGCTCATGGACGGCTCCCGGTGTTAAGGAGGGGGTCGGGCGTTGCCCCACCCTGTTGCATTCTAGGGGCGCCGGGGGCGGACGCGATGTCCGACGGGCCGGGATTTTGGGGGCGGGTTCGGGCCGTCCCCGCCTAGTTATTCGAGGGCCGCGGCCCCGGTTTTGATGCGGGAATCGCCCCCCGCCGGTACATACCCGACCCGGCCGGGAAAACTAAAGGCGAAATCCGGGCCGAACGGCCCGGCGGGGCCGCCGGCAGGTGGGTGAGGCTCGGCGTCGCCGGCGGCAGAAGCGGACCGGCCGGGCGGGGTCAGCCGTCCGGCCACCGGACGAAGGCTTCCAGGGCGTAGTACTCGGGCAGCCCGAGGGCGTCGTACACCCGGGCGGTGCCCTTGTTCCGGTCCTCGGCCCGCTGCCAGAACTCCCGCCGGTCGGTCCCCCCGGGGAACATCGCCCGGTCCTTCTGCGACTGGTGGCGGAAGATCGCCTGCTTCTTCCGCTCCAGCACCTCCGGCCCCAGGGGCACCGCCATCTCCACCTCGTGCGGCTCCCACTCCTCCCACGCCCCCTTGTACAGCCAGACCTCGGCACCCGGGTCGGACGACCGGTCCCCGTTCCGGACTCCGGGCGCCCCGCCCCGCGTTCGGCGGGCGGCCTCGAAGACCGCCTCGGCGCACACCCGGTGGGTGCCGTGCGGGTCGGACAGCTCGCCGGCGACGTAAATCTGGTGCGGCGAGAGCCGCCCCAGCAGGGCCGCGATGTCGTCGATGTCCTGCGGGTGGATCGGGTTCTTGGCCACCGTCCCGGTCCGGTAGAACCGGAGGTCGAGGAACTCCAGGCGGTCGGCCGGGATGCCGCAGGCCAGGGCCGCCGCCCGGGCCTCGGTCGCCCGGATCAGCCCCTTCACCCGGAGCACCTCCTCGGTGTCCGGCTGGCCCGGCTTCTTGGCGTCCAGGAACCGGTACACCCGGTCCTTGACCGTCCCGGCGCTGGACCGCTCGGCCGCGTCCCCGAACGCCCCGAGGAACTCGTCCACGAAGTCGACGAACCGGCGGGCGTCGTGGTCGAACACCGCGATGTTCCCGCTCGTCATGTACGCGATGTGGACCCGGTGCCCCTGCTCGACCAGCCGGATGATCGTCCCCCCCATCGAGATCACGTCGTCGTCCGGGTGGGGGCTGAACACCAGGATCGTCTTCGACGACCCCTCCCCGACGAAGGGAGGGGGGAAAGACGGCCGGCCTTCACCCCCTCCCTTCGTCGGGGAGGGGGCAGGGGGGAGGGGTTCTTGCGCCCGCCCGGCCGGGTACGGGGTGATCGTCCGCATCCGGTCGTCGAACACCGCCTGGCCGATCCGCTCGGCCGGGCCCCGCTCCCGGAGCAGGTCGTACAGGTGGTGCTCCCGGAAGTCCTCGTCGTCGAGCTGGAGCAGGCCCTTCTTGACCGTCAGGGCCAGGTTCACCACCGCCTTGCGGACCAGCCCGGCCGTCCAGTCGCACGGCCCGACCTCCCACGGCCGCTTCCGGGCCGTCAGCTCCCCGGCCGCCGCCTCGTCCAGGATGACCACCGCGTGCGGGTGCTCCTGGAGGAACCCGGCCGAGACGGCCTCGGTCGGCGGCTGTTCGACCGCCTTGTACACGACCCCCGCCTTGTGCTCGCCGAAGGCCATCAGGAACACCTGCCGGGCGTCCAGGATGGTCGCCACCCCCATCGTCAGGGCCTGGTGGGGGACGTTCTCCTCCCCGAAGAACCCGCCGGCCGCGTCCCGCCGGGTGATGGCGTCGAGTGTCACCAGCCGGGTCCGGCTGTTGCGGGGGCTGCCCGGCTCGTTGAACCCGATGTGCCCGCTCCGGCCGATCCCCAGGACCTGCACGTCGACCCCGCCGGCCGCCTTGATCCGCCGCTCGTACTCGGTGCAGAACTCGTCGACCTCGTCCGCCGGCAGGGTCCCGTCCGGGATGTGGACGTTCTCCCACGGGATGTTGACGTGGTTGAAGAACGTCTCGTGCATCCACCGGAAGTACGAGTGCGGGTCCTCCTTGGGCATCGGGTAGTACTCGTCCAGGTTGAACGTGATCACCCGGGACAGGTCGAGGTCGTCTTCCTTGTGCAGGCGGATGAGCTCCCGGTAGAGGCCGACCGGGGTGGACCCGGTGGCCAGGCCGAGGACGGTCGCCCGGCCGGCGGCGTTGCGGGCCCGGATTAGCTTGTCGATCTCCCGGGCGACGTGCTTGGCGGCGGCGGCCGCGGACGGGAAGAGCAGGGCGGGGGTGCGGGTGTGCGGGAGCGGGTGGGGTGCGGCGGGCATGGCGGCGGCGATCCCTCTCGGGCCGGGACGGTTCCGGTGAGAGGGTGTTCTAGCCGGCCACCCGGGCCGCGTCCGGGCCGCCGGCCGGGCGGCTCAGGTCCACGATGAATCGCCCGTCGGCTCGCCCGGCTTCGGAGCCGACCCGCCGCCGGCCGCCGAACCGGCGGGTGTACCGGTACCCGATCCGCAGCGCCCACGGCTGGGCGTCCGGCAGCCGGGCGTACAGCCGGTCGACCGCGGCCAGGTGGACGGGGTCGATCTCGTAGGCCCCGGTCTCAATGTCGATGACGACGTACTTGCCGTTGTGTTCGGGCTCGGCCCACGGGCGGATGTCCCGCTCGTAGATGGCGTCGCCGCGGCGGGCGAACTCCTCCTTCGGGTAGCGCGGTCCGGTCGTCGGCATGGTCCCCTCCGGGCCGGGGGCGGTCGGGCCTGTGCGGCATTGTACCGCGCCGGCCCTGCCGGCCGCCCGTCCGGCCCATGTGTCAGGAACTGGGCGACGGGGTGTCGGGCCTCGCGGGGCTTCACGGTGAGTTCGTCGGGATGGTGATGTCCCAGTCGTACTGCGACCCGTCGCTCCCGGTGAGTCGGACGTGGTAGTTGCCGCTCGCTTCTAAGACCTGCGACGTGGACGACGAGTCATCCCATACGGTGGTCCATACGGTCGAGGACACGACCGTACCACCCGGCCTGGTGATGATTATCACGTCGTATCTGACGGCGGCGCCACCCGGCGGGTCGGTGACCGTCACGGTGTTACCGTCGACGGTCAGGGTGAGGTTTACGGGCATGACCAACTCCTCCGAAAGGGTTCAGGTGGACATCACCGGGGGCGGCGCGGCGTCGCCCGTTTGATTGTACACCGCTTGCTAAAGACATCCACACCGACCGCCCGCCGTACCGCCGGGTCGGGCACCCCGGCGGCCTCCCGGGCCGGCTCCGGTGGGAGGTGTGTGCGGCCCACGCCCGGCCCCGGGCGGGCGGCCGCCCGCCCGGGTGGTCTGACTCACTCCGCCCGCGCGATCGGCCTCGTGACCGGGGGGCTGGTGGGGATCGTGAAGTCGGCGTCGAACTTCGACCCGTCCGACCCGTCGATGTGGAGGTGGTACCGCCCCGCGGGTAAGGTGTTGGACACGTTGAAGGGGCGGCCCACCTCCGTCGTGACGATCTGGGTAGGGAGCGTACCCGCCGGCTGGCTGGTCCGGGTGACCGTGCAGGTGTACGTGATGACTTCCTTGGCCGCCTCCTGGTTGATCGAGGCCGAGTTGTTGTTCACCGTCAGTTTGATCGGGAAGGACATGACGACTCCAGGCAGGGTTGGGGGGAACCACCGACGAGTACCGGGCGTGACCGTCGCCGGCGGGTTCGGTGGGCGAGTGTTGCGCGGCTCACGCCCGGCCCCGGGCGGGCGGCCGCCCGCCCGGGCGGCTAAATGACCGTCGTCGCGCCCGGCGTGAGCGGCTTGGTCCTCGCGGGGCTCGTGGGGATCGTGAAGTCGGCGTCGAATACCGACCCGTCCGACCCGCTGATGTGGAGGTGATACCGCCCGGCGGGGAAGGTGCTGTCCATGTGGACGGGGTCGTTAATGGTCGTCGTGACGGTCGCGTTGTAGACCCGGCCCGCCGGCTGGGTGGTCCGGTCGACCGTGCAGGTGTACGTGACCACCATCGAGGCCGCGGCCACGTCGATCGCGGCCGAGTTGTTGTTCACCGTCAGGTTCGGGGGGGGCATGACAACTCCAGCCAGGGTTAGGGGGGAGGAACCACCGACGATTAATGCGGGGCGACCGTCACCTGTTCCACGGTGCAGAGGCCGCCGTAGACCCAGATGCCGACCGTCCGCGGGGTCTGTTCGGGGAAGGGCACCCCGGCGGCCTCCGGCTGCCCGAGGACCACATACCCGACGTGGGCCGGGTACACCTCCTCCGGGCAGCGGAGCGGCTTGGTCTTCCGCCCGTCCGAGTGGAACACGGTACACGAACCGGCCTCGCCGTCGGTGACCGTCACCACGACCGTGACCCAGGTAGCCGTCGGCTCGGCCGCCTGGACCCCCAGCTGGTCGGCCGAATTCTGGATCAGGTACGATTGGGGCCGCGTGGAGCCGTCCGGCAGTTCCAGGAACCAGAACGAGTAGACGCCGGTCGGGATCGCATCCTTCAACAGCCCGGTGCTGGACGACGAGTGTTGGATCAGGTGCTGCCGGCCGCCCGGTCCGTCGTGGTGGAACCCGGACGTGACCAGCCCGACCCCGGCATAGACGGCGTTGTGGTGGCGGGAGTCGTGCCGCAGCCGGGCGGTAACGGTGTAGTTGCCGGCCGGGACGCGGGGGAGCAGCTCGACAACCGCCATCCGGGCCGAGTCGATCGTGATCCCGGCGGGAGTGGGGGTCACCACCACCCCCCCGCCGGTCGTCCGGACCAGGTGGGGCGTGGGCCGCCCGCCGGATTTGATCAGATTGACCGACTGTCCGGCCGCGATCGCCGCGAGGTGCGGGGCGACGCCCCGCTCGTAAGCCTTCTCCGCCGTCTCCGGCCGCGGCCACATCACCGCGGCGGCCAGCGCCGTACCGAGGGCGAGGCAGGCCGCGTAGAGCACCGCCCATCCGGCCCGCCGCCGGGCCCGCCGCCGCGCGGCGATCCCGGCCAGGGCGTCGGCCACCTCGCCGGCCGTCTGATACCGCCGGGCCGGGTCCTTCTCCAGGCACCGGGCCACCACCGCCGCCAGCGGCCGCCCGAATCCCTTCAGCGGCGGGGCCGGGTCGCCGGTCACCTGCTTGTAGTAGTCGGGGAACTCCGTCCCGCCGAACGGCCGGCGGCCGGCCAGCAGCTCGTACAGGATCACCCCCAGGGCCCACACGTCCGTCGCCGGCCCGACCTCGCCGAACCGCTCGTCGTACTGCTCCGGGGCCATGTACGGCGGGGTGCCGCCGGCCCGGGCGCCGCTGACGGTCAGCCGGGCCGACGGCGGGTCGGTCGCGGACGCCGGGTCGGCCGGCGGGCTACCGCCCGGATGGCTGTCGACGGCCGGGTCGGTCGTGAACAGCTTGGCCAGCCCGAAGTCGGTGACCAGCGGCTCGCCGGCCTTGTCCAGCAGGACGTTCGCCGGCTTCAGGTCCCGGTGCAGCACCCCCTGTTCGTGGGCGTAGTGGACCGCCCGGGCGATCTTCTCGACCAGCGGGACGACCGCCCGCGGCCCGGCCTCGGTCAGCCGCTCCTGGGTTCGGGTCAGGTCCCCCCCGGGGACGAACTCCATCACCAGGTACGGCAGGCCGTCGTGGACGCCGGAGTCGTACACCTGGAGGATGTTCGGGTGGTCGAGCCGGGCCAGCACCTCGCAGTCCTGGTGGAACCGGGCGGCCGCCGGCAGCCGGGCCGGCCGTAGCACCTTGATCGCCACCGGCCGCTTGAGGGAGGACGGGTCCCACCCCTCGTACACCACCCCCCACCCGCCCTCGACCAGGGGCCGGCGGACCTCGTACCGGCCGATCCGCTCCGGGACCTTCGGGGGCGGGGCGGCCGGGGACTCGGAGTCCGGGGCGGCGGCCGCCCGGGCCTCGACCCGCTTCAACCGGTCGATGAGACCGACCAGGGCGGCCCGCAGGGCCGGGTCGTTCGGGCACAGCTCCTCGGGGGTGGCCGGGCGGCCGGCCGCCCGCCGGTCCTCCCACTCCCCCAACAGCTCGTCGAGTCGGTCGTCCATCCCGCCCTCGGCCGGGTGCGGCGTGCCTACCAGGGAGAACGAACGGCGGCCACGAACGGACCAACAATTCACACCGGCGGCCCGCCCGGGAACCGCCGAGCCAGCTCCAGCCGGGCCGCCCGCCACCGCTTCTTGAGGGTGGATTCCGGGACGCCCAGAACGGCGGCCGCCCGGGGCAGGGTCATCTCCATGTAGTAGAGCAGGTCGAACAGCTCCCGCTGGTCGTCCGGCAGGGCGTGTACGGCCGCGTGGAACTCGCCCCAGCAGGCCAACAGCCCCGGGTCCCCGGACGGCCCGGCGGGCAGGTCGGCCAGGGGGCCGGTGGTGGAGCCGCCGGCGGCGGCCGGCGCGAACAGCTCGGGGCGCATCCTCCGGGCCTGGTCGATCAGGTGGTTGCGGGTGACCCGGACGGCGCACCGGAACAGGTCGGCCGGCTCGGCGAACGGCCGGGACCGGACGACCTTGAGCAGCTTGACCACCACGTCCTGGTACATGTCGGACGTCCGCTCCCGCCGGTGGACGCCCGGGAACTTCCGGAGCATCCGCCCGACCAGGACCTTGAGCTCGTCGTAACAGCGCTCGATCAGGTCGTCGCCGGGGCCCGGGGTCGGTGCGCCGTCGGGCCGTTCGGGGTGTGCCATCGCGGGGGCCGCCGGGTACGAGTGGGTGGTTGGCTCTTGTACGCCCAGCCTAACCCGCCCGTTGGTGCGTCGCCAGAATTTTCCCATGTTCGGCTCAACTCGAATGGGGGCGACCGAACTTACGGGCCGACCGTGGCCGGGGTGAAGCCGGACTCGAACGTGACCGGGCCGGGGGCCTGCGCCCCGCCCGGGAGGGTGACGGCGGCCAGCCGGGCGGTGCCGCGGAACTCGGCCTTCGACCCGCCGGCGGTCAGGACCTTGGCGGTGGCGTACAGGTTCAGCCGGTAGCCGCCCAACTCCGACGAGTACGGGACCTCGAACTCGGCCGTCCAGCGGACCGGGGCGGCGGCCGGGAACGCCCCGTCGAACTCCCGGGCCTCGCCGGGGTCGGCCGACAGCCCGCCCAGCCGGAGGTCGTCGGCGTGCCGGACCTCGGTGGCGTACGTCGGGCGTTCGCCCGGCCCGGCGGCCGGCTCCATCCGCAGGTAGACGTTCGACCGGCGGCCGCCGGCGGTCCGGGCCGGGGTCGGCTCCGTGTACGGGTCGGCCACCAGCCCGGCCCCGTGGTAGCAGGCCACCCCCACCAGGACCCCCAGGTCGCCCGCCCCGAGGTCGAGGGTGAGCGTCCCGTCGACCTCGACCACGACCCGGAGGGCGGACGGGGCCGGCCCCGAGGTCGCCACCCGGATCACGTCCACCCACTGCCCGGCGGCGACCGCGTGGTCGGGCCCGCCCGGCGGGGCCGCGGACACGGCCGTCAGGCTGATGCCGGGCTTGTGCGGCACGTTCACGGCCGCGCCCGCCCGGGACGCCCTGCCGGCCCCGCAGGCGGTCGCGGAGGTCGGCCCGGTCTTCCAGTAGTCCCGCCAGCCCGGCCGGTCCGGCGGGGTGACCGGCCCGCCGGCCGCC
>JAIEQN010000322.1 GCA_019747685.1 Gemmataceae bacterium | reverse complement strand
AAGCGGGCCGAGAGCCTGGCCATCCGCTGGATCATCGCCGCCATCCGGGCCAAGAGCGGCCGCCCGACCTACCTCCGGCTGGCCGAGGAGCTGATGGCCGCCTACCAGCGGCAGGGCGAGGCCATCAGCAAGCGGGAGCAGACGATCAAGATGGCCGAGGCGAACAAGGCGTTCAGCCACTTCGCCTGGTAGTCATCGGCGCGGCAGGATGCCTCCCGTCGCCCGGCCGTACCGGCCCCGTCCGGGAGAGGGTCATGGCCGTCGTCAGCGGGTTTCCTGTTTTGCCCGCGGTCGTGTCGTGCGTCGTTCTCCTGGGGTCGGTCGTGTCGGCCGGGCCGCGGCCCGGTTCCCTGCCCGCCCGTCCCGCCGCGGTGGCAGCGATCCGGCCGCTCGTCGAGGTCGAGGAGGAAGTCTACCGCTACGACCCGGCCGACAACGGTGCCGGGCCGCTCTGGTGTAGTGGTTCGACCTGCCTGGTCCGCGTCGGCGACGAGGTCTTCGCCAGCGGCCTCAAAACCCTGAAGGGCGTACCGCCGTACAACAACTGCCGGTGGCTGCTCTTCCGGCGCGGGGCCGACGGCTGGGAGCGGAAGCAGGCCGACCTCGACGGCCAGACCCGCGAGCCCTGCCCCCTGGTCGCACTGCCCGGCGAGGGTCTGTTCCTCTCAGCCAACCCGACGTTGGCCGCCGGGGGCAAGGGCGGGGGACCGGCCCGGCCGGAGATCGCCTTCTTCCCGGCCGCCGACCTGTCCCGCCCGGCGAAAGCGATCCGGCCGGCCTGGGACGGGGAGCCGGCGTTCAGCGAACACTCCTACCGCAGCTTCGCCGCCGACGCGGCCAACGGCGAATTGATCCTCTTCCAGAACGTCGACTACACCCACGCGGAGTGGGCCTTCCGCGACCGCGCGGGGAAGTGGTCGGCCCAGGGCCGGCTGGTGTGGCCCTGGGGGGCCGAGTACGACAAGCCGCGGCCGATCCGGGTCTGCTACCCCACGGTGGCGCTCAAGGGCCGGGCCGTCCACTTCTGCGGCGTGAGCGACATCGTGGAGCCCTACCGGGGGTGGCGGGACTTCAAGCGGGAACTGACCGGTCGGGAGTGGGACTACGACTTCCGCCGTCTCTCCTACACCTGGGCCCCCGACATCACGACCGGCAAGTTCGGGGGCTGGGTCGAGATCGCCAGCCGCGACAAGACCGCCGGGCGGGTGCAGCCTTGCGACCTGTGGGTCGCGGCGGACGGCGACGTTCACCTGCTGTGGACCGAGCAGGCCCTGGACGAGCGGCTCCGCGAGAAGTTCTTCCCCGACGCCGTGCAGTCGTTCGAGCTGAACCACGCCGTCGTCCGGGACGGCAAGGTCCTCCGCCGGCAGACGCTCGTGCGGGCCGGGCCGGGGCGGGAGGGGGAGGTCCCCGGTGCGGCCCGGTTCCAGGTCACCCCCGACGACCGGCTGTTCGTGGACTACCACGTCCGGGGGCGAACCCCCGCGGGCGGGCGGGTGTCGGAGAACCGGCTGCTCGAGGTCGGCCGCGACGGCACGCCCGGCCCGGCGGCCCGCGTCCCCCTCGCCAACCCCTTCAACTCGTTCTTCACCGCCACCGTCCGGGCCGGCTCCCCGCCGTCGGACGTGGTCGAGCTATTCGGCCATCGGGACGGCACGTCGCGTATGATGAGTTACGCGCGGGTCAGGATCAAGTAGGACGACGCCGATGGCCAAGGGAACATCTTCCGACCTCACCAGAGTCCGCAACATCGGCGTGATCGCCCACATCGACGCCGGCAAGACGACCACCACCGAGCACCTCCTGTACTACGCCGGGGCCAAGCACAAGCTCGGCGGGGTGGACGAGGGCACCACCGAGACCGACTACGACCCCGAGGAGCAGCAGCGGGGCATCACCATCTACTCGGCCTGCGTCCCGTTCGAGTGGCGGGGCTACACCGTCAACCTGATCGACACCCCCGGCCACGTCGACTTCACCGCCGAAGTCGAGCGGTCGCTGCGGGTGCTGGACGGGGCGGTCGTCGTGTTCGACGGCCAGAAGGGCGTCGAGGCCCAGAGCGAGACGGTCTGGCGGCAGGCCAACAAGTACGGCGTGCCGCGGCTCGTCTTCGTCAACAAGATGGACGTGGTCGGGGCCAACTTCGCCCAGACCCTGGAGAGCATCCACCACCGGCTGACCCGGGACTTCGCGGCCGACGGCCGGCCGGTCCCGGTCGTCATCCCGATCGGCTCGGGCGGGCCGGCCGACAGCCCCCGCCCGTTCGCCGGGGTGATCGATCTGGTCGACATGACGGCCCGGTTCTTCGACGCCGGCGACCTGGGCAAGACGGTCCGGACGGCCGACGTCCCGGACGACCACGCCGACACCGCCCGGAAGTACCGCGAACTCCTGTTCGACGTGCTGACCCAGCACGACGACAAGGACCTCATCACCTCGGCCGTTCTCGACGGCCGGGACCCGGACCCGGCGATGGTCCGGCAGCTCGTCCGCGAGGGCTGCCTGGCCGGCCGCATCTTCCCCGTCCTGGCCGGTTCGGGCCGGGAACACATCGGCATCCAGCCGCTCTTGGACGCGGTCACGGAGTACCTGCCCAGCCCGCTCGACCGGCCGCCGGTGACGGGCACCAACCCGAAGGGCGGCAAGAAGGAAGAAAGCCGCAAGCCGGACCCGAAGGAGCCGTTCTGCGGACTGGTCTTCAAGGCCGCCTGGCACCCGAACGGCCACCGGTTCTTCGTCCGGGTCTACTCCGGGGTGATGAAGGCCAACACCCGGGCCTACAACCCGGGCAAGGACGTGAAGGAGAACGTGGCCAAACTGTTCCACGTCCACGCCGACCCGGCCCGGGGGCTCGAAGAGGTGCCGGACGGCCCGGCCGGGGACATCGTCTGCGTGGTCGGGCTGAAGGACACCGTCACCGGCGACACCCTCTGCGACACCCAGCACCCGATCCTGCTGGAGGCGATCACCTTCGCCGAGGCCGTGGTCAGCCAGTCGATCGAGCCGGACAGCGGGGCCGACAAGGACAAGTTGGGCCACGCCCTCGGGGTGTTGCAGCTCGAGGACCCGACGTTCAAGGTGAAGGCTGACAAGGACACCGGCCAGACCCTGATGAGCGGGATGGGGACGCTCCACCTGGAGGTCAAGCGGCACCGGCTCGAACGCGACTTCCGGCTCAAGGTCCGGGTCGGCAAGCCGCGGGTCAGCTTCCGGGAGATGCTGCGGGGGCCGAAAGGAGTAGAGGCCGAGGTGACCCGGCTGGGCGAGAAGCCGGCGTTCGCCAAGCTGAAGGTGTCGTTCACCAACTTCAAGACGGACAAGCCGGTCGGGGTGTTCAACGCGGTGCCGGCCGAGAACCCGACCCCGGTGGCGTTCGTGGCCGCGGCCGAGCGGACCCTGGCCGACGCCCTCCAGACCGGCGAGTACGGCTACCCGATGATGAACGCCCAGGCCCGGATCACCGACGCCGCCTTCGACCCGCAGCTCTCCAGCGAGGACAGCTTCGTGGCGGTGGCCGCCCAGGCCTACCGGGAGGCGATCCGGGACAACAACCAGTTGATGGAGCCGATCATGAAGGTGACGGTCACGACCCCGACCGAGTTCCTGGGGAACGTGATCGGCGACCTCGGCGCCCGGGGCGGGCTGATCGAGGACACGACGACGAACGAGACGGGCATGTCGGAGGTGATGGCCAAGGTGCCGCTGGCCAAGCTCTTCGACTACGCCGACAAGGTGCGGAGCCTGAGCCAGGGGCGGGCCGCGGCCGCGATGGAACCGCACAGCTACGACCCGGCACCGCCCGAGGTGCTGCGGCAGTTGCTCGGGGAGTAGGGCGAGCGGGGGCCGTCAGGCCCCTGATCGGTCCGGCCATCAGGGGCCTGACGGCCCCCGCTCGCCCAGCAGCAGAAACCCATATGCCAGGGCCGCCGGCCGCGCCCGTTTCCCGTCGGTGCCGACCGGGAACACCTCCCGCACCCCGAATCCCGCCGCGGTCAACAGGTCCACGGCCTGCCGGCAGGTGAAGTGGTGTAGCGTCAGCGGCGCCCCGCCGTAGGCCTGTGACATCGTGATGTCGCCGGCATCCGCCCGCCCGGCCAACGTCCGCCACCACTGCCCGACCACCCGCCCGAAGCCCAGCCCGGCGAAATACCGGTTGTGGGCATGCAGGATGAACCGTCCGCCGGGCTTGAGCAGCCGGAAGGCATTGGCCACTACCTTCGCGTGGTTGTCGGGCCCGCGGACCATCCCGAGGGTGCTGAACAGGCAGGCGGCATAGTCGAAGGACCTGGCCGGTAGCTCGTCGAGTTCGACCAAGTTCGTCTTCAGCCATTCGATTTGCACCCCGGCTGCGGCCGCGGTCGCCCGGGCCTTCCCCAGCATCTCGTCCGACAGGTCGACCCCGACGCAGTCGTACCCCTTCGCGGCGAAGTGGAGGCAGAGCCGGCCGGTGCCGCAGCCGAGGTCGAGCAGCCGGCCGGGGGTCGGGAACCACCGCTCGCAGAACGCCACGTCGGCCGCGGCCAGCGGGGAGACGGCCATCTGGGCGTCGTACCCGGCTACCATGTCGGTAGCGTGCAGGTAATCCCACAGCCCGCGGTCGACGCCGGGCGGGAGTTGCCAGTCGGGCGGGGTCATATGGTGAGTGTATCCCGAGGGCCGCCGATGCTCCCGACCGCCGCCCGCGTCGCCGACGTGTCCCACGACTTCGCCGACTACCGCTACCGCACCCCGATCAAGTTCGGCGGCGTCGCCCTCGACCGGGTCACGCTCCTGAACGTCACGCTGACCGTGGAGGGGCGGGACGGCCGGACGGCCGACGGGTTCGGGTCGATGCCGCTGGGCAACGTCTGGGCGTGGCCGACGCGGGCGTTGACCTACGACCAGACCCTCGACGCGATGAAGTGGACGGCCTCCCGGGTGGCCCTCCTGTACGGCTCGTTCCGCGGGGCCGGCCACCCGCTCGACATCACCCACGCCCTCGAACCGCACGTGCTGGCCGAGCGGGACCTGTACCCCAGGCTCCACGGCTGGGCCGAGCCGGTCCCGGTGCTGGCGGTGCTGGTGGTCGCGTCGGCGTTCGACGCCGCCCTGCACGACGGCTACGGCAAGCTCCACGGCCGCAATTGTTACCGGACCTACGGCCCGGAGTTCGTGGAACACGACCTCGGCCACTACCTCGGGTCGGAGTTCGCCAGCGACCGGCTCGACGGGTATGTGTCGCCAGACCCGCAGCCGCGGATGCCGCTTTATCACCTGGTCGGGGCGCTCGACCCGCTCACCCCGGCCGACGTGGCGAACCCGGTCGGCGACGGGCTGCCCGAACACCTCGGCGAGTGGATCGCCCGGGAAGGGCTGACCCACCTCAAGGTGAAGCTCGACGGCGACGACCTCGGTTGGGACGTGGACCGGGTGGTCCGGGTGAATGCCGTCGCGGAAGAAGCGCGGCCGGCCGAAACCGGCTGGCACTACTCGCTCGACTTCAACGAGCGGTGCAAGAAGGTCGGCTACCTCCTCGACTTCCTGCGGCAGCTCCGCGACCGCTCGCCGGCGGCCTACGACCGGGTTCAATACATCGAGCAGCCGACCGCCCGCGACCTCCGGGCCGACCGCGGGAACGTCATGCACGAGGCGGCCAGGCTCAAGCCGGTCGTCATCGACGAGTCACTCGTCGATCTGGACAGCCTGAAGCTGGCCCGGGAGATGGGCTACACCGGGGTGGCTTTCAAAGCCTGCAAGGGCCAAACGCAGTCGCTCCTACTGGCGGCCGCCGCCCAGAAGTACGGCCTGTTCCGGTGCGTCCAGGACCTCACCTGCGTGGGGGCCTCGCTGATCCACTCGGCCGGGCTGGCGGCCCACATCCCGGGCGTCGCGGCGATCGAGTCCAACGGCCGGCAGTACTGCCCGGCCGCCAATGCCGGGTGGGACGATCGCTTCCCGGGCGTGTTCACCATCCGGGACGGGGTGATGAACACGGCCGCCCTCGCCGGCCCCGGCCTCGGGGCGGTGTAACGCCCGTTTTTGGGTTGACATTGGCCCCGCCGAATGGTGGATTAACAGTCCCGCCGGTCAGTCCCGCCTGGTAGCCCCTCATGAAGCCGCTGGCCACGCTACTCGCCGCCGTCGCGCTCGCCGCCCCCGGCCGGGCCGCCGACGTGGACTTCAACCGGGACGTGCGGCCGGTCCTGGCCGACGCCTGCTTCCCGTGCCACGGGTTCGACGCCAAGGCCCGCAAGGCCAAGCTCCGGCTGGACATCGCCGAGGGGGCGTTCGCCGGGCGGGACGCCGGCGTCCCGGTCAAGCCCGGCGACCCGGCGGTCAGCCTGGTCTGGGAGCGGATCGCGTCGGCCGACCCCGACCTGGTGATGCCCCCGCCGGCCACGAACAAGACGCTGACGGCGGCCCAGAAGGAGACCATCAAGGCCTGGATCGGGCAGGGGGCGAAGTACCAGAAGCACTGGTCGTTCGAGCCGGTCCGCCGGCCCCAAGTCCCGGCCGGCGGGGGCCGGAATCCGATCGATGCGTTCCTCCTGGCCCGCCTGAAGCAGGAAGGCCTGACCCCACGACCCGAGGCCGACCGGGGGACACTCATCCGCCGGGCGGCCTTCGCCCTAAACGGGCTGCCGCCGACCGTGGCCGAGGTCGATCAATTCCTGGCCGACCGGTCGCCGGACGCTTACGAGAAGATGGTTGATCGCTACCTGGCCTCGCCCCGGTACGGGGAGGAGATGGCCCGGCACTGGCTCGACGTGGCCCGGTACGCCGACACCCACGGGCTGCATCTGGACAACGAGCGGCAGCTCTGGCCGTACCGCGACTGGGTCGTCCGGGCGTTCAACGAGAACACGCCGTTCGACCGGTTCACCGTCGAGCAACTGGCCGGCGACCTCCTGCCGAACCCGACCCCGGACCAGTTGACCGCGACCGGGTTCAACCGGTGCAATGTCACGACCGGGGAGGGCGGGTCGATCGAGGCCGAGTGGGTGTACCGCAACGCCGTCGACCGGGCGGCGACGGCGGCCCAGGGGTGGCTCGGGCTGACCGCCGGGTGCGCCGTGTGCCACGACCACAAGTTCGACCCGATCTCGGCCCGGGAGTTCTACTCCCTCTACGCCTTCTTCCTCTCGTCCGCCGACCCGCCGCTGGACGGGAATGTGAGCGTGTACGGGCCGGCCGCCAAGCTCCCGACCGCCGCCCAACGGCTCGCCCTGGACGCGGCGGCGAAGGCCGAGGCCGCCGCCCGCTCGGCGCTCGAAGTGGCCGCCGGGACCGCCGATTACCGCGAGCCGGCCGCCGACCCGGTGCGGGTGACCGACATCCTCTTGGATGACGCCTTCCCGCTCGCCGCGACCGACCGGAACACCACCCGCAACCCGGCCGACTGGGTGGCCGACCCGCCGTTCGGGGCGAAGTCCGGCCGGCGGGTGCTCCGCCAGGCCAACTCGTACTTCCACGAGGACATGGTCCAGTTTCGGCTGCGGCAGCCGGTGGTGCCGGCCGGCGGACGGGTCGAGGCGTGGGTGTGGCTCGACCCGAAGGACCCGCCGGCCGCGGTCGCCGTGGCGGTGAACGGGAAGAAGGCGTGGTGGGGACGGAAGCCGGAGGCCGAGTCGCCGTACGCGGGCGGCGGGATGGGCGCCCGCCAGGGGTCGCTGCCCCGGCCGGGCGGGTGGGTGTTGCTGTCCGTCGCGGCGGCCGACCTGGGGCTGAAGGACGGCCAGCCGATCAAGTCTCTCACCCTCCAGGAGTACGGCGGCATCGCCTACTGGGATGCGGTGGCCGTGTCTGGCGAGTCCGACCCAGCGGCCGACCCGCTGGCATCGTTCCGGGCGTGGTGGAAGGGGCTGGGCGTCTACCCGCCGCCGGAGTTGCCGGCCGAGTTGCACCCGCTCATCAACGGCAAGCTGCACGGGCCGCCGACGCGGGAGGCCGTTGCCGGGGTCCGGGCGTTCTGGCTGGCCCACGTCGCCCGACCGGTCGGCGGCGAGTTGGCTGCCCGCCGGGCCGACTGGGAGAGGGCCAGGGCCGACCGCGAGGCCCTGGACGCGGCCGTCCCGGCGACGATGATCTTCCGCGACGCCGAAAAGGCCCGCGACGCCTTCGTCATGGCCCGCGGGCAGTACGACAAGCCGGGCGAGAAGGTCCGGCCCGGCGTCCCGGCCGCACTGCCGCCATTGAAACCCGGGAAGACGGACCGGGCGACCCGGCTCGACCTGGCCGACTGGCTCGTCTCGCCCGACCACCCGCTCACCCCCCGGGTCGCGGCCAACCGGCTGTGGCAGCAGTTCTTCGGGGTCGGGCTGGTCAAGACGGCGTTCGACTTCGGTGCCCAGGGCGAGCCGCCCAGCCACCCGGAGCTGCTCGACTGGCTGGCCGACGAGTACCGGGCGTCCGGGTGGGACACGAAGCGGCTCGTCAAGCTGCTGGTCATGTCCGACGCCTTCCGCCGGGACGCGGCCCAGTCCCGGGCCGAGCGGGCGAAGGACCCGGAGAACCGGCTGCTCGCCCGCGGCCCGCGGCTCCGTCTGGACGCCGAGCAAATCCGCGACAACGCCCTGGCGGTCGGCGGCCTCGTCGACCTGACGGCGGGCGGGCGGGGGGTCCGGCCGTACCAGCCGCCGAACATCTGGGAGCCGGTCGGGTACGCGGACAGCAACACCCGGTACTACCTCCAGGACCACGGGGCGGCCTTATACCGGCGGAGCCTGTACGTGTTCGTCAAGCGGACCGCCCCGCACCCGTTCCTGACCAACTTCGATGCCCCGAACCGGGAGCAGTTGTGCGCCTCCCGGGACCGGACGAACACGCCGCTGCAGGCGCTGCAACTGATGAACGACGTGCAGCACGTCGAGGCGGCCCGGGCGTTGGCCGAACGCACGATCGCCGCCGGGAAGGGGGACGAGGCGCGGGTGACGTTCCTTTACCGGACTGTGCTGGCCCGCCGGCCGGACACCGACGAGGTGAGAATCGTCGCGGCGCTGGTGGCGAAGCAGCGCGCGCTGTACGACGCCGACCCGGCGGCGGCCAAGTCGCTTGTGTCGGTCGGCGAGTCGAAGCCGAAGCGGCTCGCCCCGGACGCCGAGACGGCCGCCTGGACGATGGCCGCCAACCTGGTGTTGAACCTGGACGAGGCGGTGACGCGGAATTAAAGGCGAAATTTGACAGGATGAACAGGATCGACAGGATTGAAAAACAGTCCGTGCCCACGCCCGAGGTGCGTCGTCGAACATGAAGAGTTGACCCGACAGATCATCGGTTGTGCGTACCGGGTGCACAACGCGATGGGGTACGGGTTTCTGGAATCGGTCTACGAGGAGTGCATGCTGATCGAGTTGCGGGAACTCGGCCTACACGCCGACAACCAACACCCGATCAAGGTCTTCTACCGCGGCCACACAGTCGGGTCGCTCGTGGCGGACCTGTTCGTCGAAGGGGCGGTCATCGTCGAGCTGAAGTCGGTCCGCGCGCCGGCGGTGGCCCACGAGGTGCAGCTCGTCAACTACCTCAAGGCGACGGCGACCGACGTGGGCCTTCTGCTCAATTTCGGCGAGCAGAAGGTCGAGGCGAAGCGGAAGCTCCGGGTTCTGCCCCCGGCCGACGACCCCGACTGACTTGGTTTTGAATCCTGTCCATCCTGTTCATCCTGTCAAATACTGCCTGGTTGCCGTATGAACCCGCTCTACGAACACGCCCTGGCCCAGACCCGCCGGCAGTTCTTCGGGGCGTCCGGGCTGCGGCTCGGCGGGGCGGCCCTCGCCCTGCTGGCCGGCCGGCGGGCCGCAGCGGCACCACAGTCGCCAGCCCGAGTCCACCCGCCGCTGCCCGGGCTGCCCCACCACGCCCCGACCGCCAAGGCGGTCATCTACCTGCACATGAACGGCGGGCCGAGCCAGCTCGACACCTGGGACCACAAGCCGAAACTGGCCGACCACTTCGACAAGGACCTGCCGGCGTCCGTCCGGATGGGCCAGCGGATCACCACCATGACCAGCGGCCAGGCCCGGCTGCCGGTCGCCCCGAGCCTGTTCAAGTTCGCCAAACACGGCGACTGCGGGATGTGGGTGAGCGAGCTACTCCCTCACACCGCGAAGTGCGTGGACGACCTGGCCCTAGTGAAGACGGTCCACACCAACGCCATCAACCATGACCCGGCCTGCACCTTCGTGATGACCGGGAGCGAGGTTCCCGGCAAGCCGAGCGTCGGGTCGTGGCTGTCCTACGGCCTCGGTAGCGTGAGCGACGACCTGCCGGCGTTCGTCGTCCTCACCCCGTGGTGGACCTCGAAGGCCGCCGCCCAGGCCCTGTTCTCCCGGATGTGGGCCAGCGGGTTCCTGCCGACCAAGTACTCAGGCGTCGCCCTCCGCAGCGTCGGCGACCCGGTCCTGTACGTCCAGAACCCGGCCGGGGTCGGGCCGGACAACCGCCGGGCCATGCTCGACGCCCTCGGCGAGCTGAACCGCAAGACGGCCGACCGGTACGGCGACCCGGAGACGCTGACCCGGATCGCCCAGTACGAGATGGCCTTCCGGATGCAGACGAGTGTGCCCGAACTCGTCGACCTGTCGAAGGAGACGAAGGAGACGCTCGACCTGTACGGGCCGGAGGTGAAGAAGCCGGGGTCGTTCGCGGCTAGCGTCCTCCTGGCCCGCCGGCTGGTCGAACGGGGCGTGCGGGTGGTGCAAATCCTCCACCGCGGCTGGGACCAGCACGGCAACCTGCCGAACGACCTCCGGTCGCAGTGCTTCGACACCGACCAGCCGACGGCCGCCCTGCTGACCGACCTGAAGCGGCGGGGGCTGCTCGACAGCACCCTGGTCGTCTGGGGCGGGGAGTTCGGCCGGACGGTCTACAGCCAGGGCACCCTGACCAAGACCGACTACGGCCGGGACCACCACCCGCGGAACTTCTGCGTCTGGCTCGCGGGGGGCGGGGTGAAGGGCGGGCAGGTGTACGGCCAGACGGACGACTTCAGCTACAACGTGGCCGAAGACCCGGCCCACGTCAACGACCTGAACGCGACGATCCTCCACTGCCTGGGGATCGATCACGCCCGGTTCGCCCACAAGTTCCAGGGCCTCGACCAGCGGCTGACCGGGGTGGAGGAGCAGCACCCGATCAAGGCGCTGCTCCGCTGATCTCGCCGATCACCCGGCCCGCCGCCGGAGCCGCCGCACGGCCAGCCCGGCCGCCCCCAGCCCGAGCAGGGCCACGCCCGCCGGCTCCGGGACGGCCGCTGCCAGCGGCGCGCCGGGCGTGATCCAGGTCGGGGTGAAAGTGTTCGGCCCGAGGGTGCCGTTGTTGCCGTTGGCGGTCGAGTCAGCGAAGGTCATCCCGGTCCCCTCCTCGAACTGCCAGTACCCGCCGAGCCCGGCCTCGTTGCCGGTAAGCGACTTGTCGAAGTTAGCGAGGATCTCGGCCTCCGTCCTGGCTACCGTCCAAATCCGTAACTCGTCGATCGCACCGAGGGCGAACTCGTTCCCGCCGGACGGCCCGTACCCGACGTACATCGGGGCCGTGCCCGTCCCCTGGATGTCGGCCGAGTAGGCCGGGGCGCCGATCAGTTGGCCGTCGACGAAGAACCGGATGACGCCCTGGCTCCGGTCGTACGACACGGCCACGTGCGTCCAGTCGTTCAGGGTCGGGGTGTAATTCACGAAGGCCGTCGGCCCGATCCCGCCCACGAACTGGATGTTCGGCGTGCCGCCGCCGAAAATCTGAAACGTCCACCCGAAGTCGGTCGCCGTCCGGTACTTGTCCACGATCGGGAACCACCCCTGGGGGTAGCCCTCGACCCGGATCCAGGCCTCGATGGTGACCACGTCGGCCGCCTCGATCTGCCCGAAGACCGGGTTGTTCGGGATGGTGGCGTAGTCGCCACCATCGTACCGGAGGGCCGAAACCGACCCGGCTTGGGCCGCCCCGCCCGCCGCCAGTGCCACCGCCGCCACCAGGGCGAATCGTCGCATCGTGCCGACCTCCACACGTGAGGGTGTGTGGGCGGGCCGCCCCCGGCGTCCCGCCGGCCGGCCCCGCGAGTGGGGCCGGCCATACCGCATACGTCGGCGTCTAACACGACCTGGTCCGCCGCGGCTCACCCGGCCCGCCGGCGGAGTCTCCGGCCGATCAGCCCGGCCGCCCCGGCCGCCAGCAGCCCGACGCTCGCCGGCTCCGGGACGGCCGCCAGGGGCAGCGACGGGTACAGCGACCCGGTCGGGACGATACCCGCCAGCCCGGCCGGCGTGTCGGCGTCCGGCGAGCCGGGGATGCTGCTGTACCAGCGGAGGTAAATCCCGCCGTACCAGTCCCACCAGACGATCTCGACCGGGTAGAGTCCGGCGGCCTCGAAGCTGGCGGTGGCCCGGAAGTCGTTCGCGCTGAACACCCCCCGCTGGTCGTTCGGGTCCGGACCCGCCACCAAGAGGACCTCCACCCCGCCGATCCGCAACCGGGAGGCGTCGTCCGAGCCGATAGCAAATTCCACGTCGATCTCGGGGGTGGCCCGGTCGATGTCCAGGTCCGGGGTGATGGCGATGTACCCGTCGAACCGCCAGACCGAGGAATCCCGGGTGTTCGCCACCGACGGCGGGTCGAGGGTGGCGGCGTCCGCGCCGAGGATGTCGCCGATCGTCTCCGACCCGTCCCCGAGGCCCGGCTGGTAGTAGAGCCGGGTGGCCCGGAACGTCGCGGTCGGGCTGTTGGCGGCGATGACCCCGTCGGCGTCGGCCATCGTCCGGAGCGTGTTGAACCCGTTCGGGACTGCGTAATAGGAACCGTTCAGGCCCGTGCCGGAGAAAGCCGGGACCGGGCCGGCGGACGCGGAAGCCGGGATCAGGACCCCGGCCCGGGCCGGTTGAACCACTGCCCAGCACACCGCCAGGGCTACTGCCGCCGCCAGGGCGAATCGCCACATCGTCTGGACCTCCGCGCGTGAGGGTTCGTGGGCGGGCCGCCGGAGCGGCCCGCCGGCCGGCGCTGCGAGTGAGGTCGGCCATACCTCATACGCCGGCGTCTAACACGAAATCGTCCGGCCCGGCGGAATCGTCCCGGCCGCCGCTTGCGGGTCGGCGGCGGGCTTGTCAGAATAGCCACCACCCCACCACACCCACCGCCCCCGCGCGAGGCCGCCCATGCCCGCGGTCGAGCCGACCCCCACCCCGGTCAGCCTCCTCCACCGCCTCGCCCGGCTCGGGGCCGCCGCCGACTGGGCCGCGTTCGTCGCCCGGTACGCCCCCCTGGTCGCCGACCGCTGCCGGGCCGCCGGCCTCCAGCCGGCCGACGCCGACGACATCCGGGCCGAGGTGTTCGCCCGGCTGGTCACCGCCCTCCGCGGGTTCGACTACGACCCGGGGCGGACGTTCCGCGGCTACCTCCGGGCGGCCGTGGACAACGCCATCCGGTCCCACTGGCGGACCCTCGCCCGCCGGCCGGGGTGGGTGGCCGCCGGCGGGCTGCCCGACCTGCCCGACCCGCTGGCCGGCCTCGGCGACGAGCTGGGCGGGGCGATCGAGGACCGGGCGTCGGCCGCCGCCGAGGCCGTCGAGCGGGCCCGGGCCGGGGTCGAGCCGCACACCTGGCAGGCGTTCTGGCTGACCGCGATCGAGGACCGGCCGGCGGCCGAGGCGGCGGACCGGCTGGGGATGACTTCGGCCGCCGTGTACATGGCCAAGAGCCGGGTGCTGCGGCTGCTCCGGGAGTCCCTGGGGGAGGGCGGGGGGAACAATGGGACACCCGGGTGACGACGAGCTGCGGCGGTGGCTGGCCGGGGAGCTGCCGCCGGAGGCCGCCGCCGCGATGGCCGCCCACGTGGACGGCTGCCGGGCCTGCCAGGCCCGGGCCGACCG
>JAIEQN010000913.1 GCA_019747685.1 Gemmataceae bacterium | reverse complement strand
CCGCCCCGCCGGTCGTCCCGCCTGGGGTCGACGGCCGGGTCCGGGCGGCCGCCCGGGCGGTCCTGGCGGACCCGCTCGGGCGGGCCGGACTGGCCCGGTTCGCCGACCTCCTGCGGGACCTGGGGTACGACGACCTGTACCGCCACGCCCTCCGCCGGCTCCGGTTCGTCACCCCGCAGGATGCGGCCGTCAACCGCCGGCTGGCCGAGTCCTACCTGGCGGCCGGGCAGGACTCGCGGCGGCCGCCCCCCGAGCGGGCCCAACTGTTGGACGAGGCCGAGATGTACCGGGCGAAGGCATCGGCCATCGCCCCGGCCGACCGCGAGCTGGGCCGGCTGGCCACCGAGATCGCGGCCCAGCGGACGATCGCCCTGTTCGGCACCCAGTCGGCGGGGGCGGGCGGCCGCGCCGACGACGAGTAACCCGACCACGGTGCGGCGGCCGAACCGGCTCGGGTCGGCACTGTTTGCAAGCCGCCTCGTCCCGGCCGACGCCGCGGGTAGGCCCGGACGAGAGCCGGTAGCCGGATCCCCGGCCGGCGGGGGCTGCCGAGGTAGTACGCCGGCACGGCCCGGGTGAACCGGCTCACCTCGGACAACGCCGCCCGGCAGGGGGAGTTCGCCCGCTTCTTCGCCCGGCCGGACTCAACCTACCGCGGCACCAGCCCGATCGACCTGGCCCGGTACGAATCCCCGCCGGGCCGTTGAGGTTGCGGCGAACGCTGGTTCTGGTCGCATGGCATGACCCCCCTCCCCCCTTTGTTTTTCGCGTTTCCGCCACACCGGCGGAAGCGTAGGCCGGGCCGGGGGTTGTGGCCGGTCGGAGCCGATCGTTCCGGCTCCGAGGTGTCATGCTCAGCCGCTAAAGTGGCCGCAACCCGTTGTCCGGTCGCGGGTTCGGCGTGGACCCGAGCATTGCCGTACCCGGTCATGCTCGACACCCGGCCTTCGGGACGCGACGCCCCCGGGGCGGACTTGAACGTTACCGAGTGCGTCGGGTCCGTCGCACCGCCCCCTCGTGTGGCTAAGGAGACACCCCGGCTCAACTGTACACAATATCACTTACACTGCCGGCTGCCGAACTCGGTTGTTCCCCTAATGCTTCCCCGCGTGTCTCGGCCGGCATTACGGCGATTTTTCCGATTCTGCGGCAATTGGGGTTGCAGTTCTGGACCGGATCAAATAGGGTCACTTCAAACCCTGCCTTTCCGATCGCCCTCCTTTCGACCGCAGCTTTTTCCTTCCGGCGTCCGGCCGGAGGAGCGTCGTATGCGGGTGCGTGCGGCGGTCATCGGTACACTCCTCGTCGCGCTGGTCGCGGCCGGTGCCCTGTTCGGGTTCCAGCGCCGCTCGGCCCGCACCCCGGCGGTCGCGGCCGAGCCGGACCGGGTCGTCGCCGAGCCGCGGTCACTCGACCTCGGCGAGGTCTGGGAATCCGACAAGTTCGAGTGGCCGGTGACGGTCCGCAACCTCGGGGCCGAGCCGGTCCGGGTGTCGTCGCTGACGGCGGCCTGCTCGTGCGTCGGGTCGGCCTCGTCCACGGTCGAGGTGCCGCCCGGCGAGGCCCGACCGCTGCCGTTCGTCCTCGACCTCCGGGAGACGTGCGCCTCGGCCGAGCCGGCCGCCGTCCGCGATGTGAAGCTGCCGCTCGGCGTGAGCGTCGACCCGGCGGACGCCCAACCGCGGTCGCGGTGGGTCGTCCGCGGCCGGGTTCGGTCGGCGGTCCACGTGTCGGCTCGGGCGATCGACCTGGGCCGGTATCCGGCCGGGTCCGCCCCGCGGTCGCGGGTCGTGCGCATCCGCGAGCTGGTTCCGCTGTCCGACCTCACGGCCGACACCGACTCCCCGGCCCTGGCCGTGCGGCTGAAGCCGGCTGGTTCGGCCGCGTTGGACCTGGTGGTCGAACCACACGCCAACCTCCCGCCGGGCCGTTACCAGGCCGAGGTGCTGATCCGCCCGACGACGGCCGCCGGCACTGCCCCGCCGCCGACCCGGCTGCCGGTCGAGTTCGAGGTGCTGGACGACGTGCAGCCGGACGCCCCGGCGGTCCTGCTCGGCCCGCGGCCGGTGGGTGAGGTGGCCGAGGGGACGGTGACGCTCCGGTCGTTCGCCGGCCACGCCCTCCGCGATGTGACCTGGACGACGGACGGGCCGGAGGTCGAGGTCCGGCCCGGCGACGGGGACGGGACGTTCGTGGTCCGGTCGAAGGTCGCCCGCCCCGGCGACCAGGCCGGCCGGGTGCGGTTCGCCGGGACGGCCGGCGGCCGGCCGTTCGTGGTGTCGGTCGAGGTCCGCTATTACGGACTCGGCGGTTCGTGACGGGAGGACCCAGTGATGGCGGGAGTCCGCCGGCGGGCAGCGGCCTGTGGTGTGGTGACGGCGGTCCTGGTGGCGGCTGCGCCGGGTACGGCCCAACCCCCGGACCCGCTCCTGACCGAGGTGCGGGCCGCCTGGGAGGCTCGTGCTGCGGCAGTCAAGAGCCTACGGGCGACGTGGACGATGAAGGAGACCACCCCGCGGGGGGGCGTCACGGCGCTGTTCTCCGTCAAAGGGTCGAAGGGAGAGGCCGTCCCAGGGGCGGACGCGACACACGACGCCGAGGCGAGTCTGGTACTCGACGGGAACATGACGCGGTATCGGTTGAAGCGGTTCATCTGGGATGAGCCGACCAGCCAGTTCCAGCCACTCGAGTCCGACTCCGCGTTCGTCAACGGGCGAACATCGACCCTCCGGGTCATGGGCGGACAAGCGATGCCGAGTGGGACGGTCAACAAGGCGACCGCGGACATCAACCTGGACATGACAACCTGGCCGATCTTCGCGGCCTTCCGGGGCGTTGACCGGGACGCCATGAACCGCGAGGACCTGGGCACCTTCACCGCCGCCCGCCGGTCCACCCTGAACGCCAAGCCGGTGGTCGAACTGGTCGCAGAGCGAACGGAGACGCGCAGCGAGCAGAAGATGTGGGTCGACCCGGCCGCGGACTTCTCCCCGGTCCGGTACGACCAGTACGACCCGGGCGGTGGGCTGATCCGCCGCGTCACGGTCACCTCCCGGAAGGACGGGTCGGGGGTGTTGATCCCGTCCGCTTGGGCCTACCAAGCCTACGAGGGCGGGAAGCTGGTCCGGTCGGCGACGGCGACGGTCACCGACCTGGTCGTCAACCCGCCGACGACGGCGGACGACTTCCGGATCACGTTCCCGGTCCGGGCGTGGGTCGTCGACTCGACGGGCGACGGCCCGGCCGAATACGTCGTCCGGGATGGCGAGGTCCGCCGCGGGGTGCTACCCGGCGAGCGGCGGGCCTCGCACGAGGAGTTGATGCGGACCGAGTCCGGCGACCTGCTCCCGGGGGGCCGGCCGGGGTTCGTCGCCCGCTACCGGACCCCCCTAGTCGTTGCCGGAGTCGGCTGTGTGGCGGCAGCGGTGGCCCTCCTGGCCCTCCGCCGGTGGGCGGGAGGCCGGGGGGCAGGCTCGGCGGGCCCAACGACCTAAACCGAGAGTGGGAGGGCGGGCGATGTACCAGTGGAGCGTTCGGGTCGGCGCGTTCGGACTGATGGCCGTCGGGGTGGCGCTCGTGGCGGGGGGCACCGTCTGGGCCGACCCCCCGGCAGACGACTGTCACGAAGAGTGTGCGGAGCGAAACGACTTCATCGAGCCGAACACCGACAAGTGCTACAGCTACAGCCCGGAGACTTGCCAGCACTGCGGGAACGGGGTGGACACCAACCGCTGTGAGAACCCGCCGCACGTCAATCCGACCTGCGTGGACCTGCCGCCCCCCGCCCCGCGGGTCATGCGGACCATCTTTCCGGCCAAGAGTTGTAAGGCAGTGTGCTTCCGCAACGCCGGGAAGTGGTCCGAGGCCGATCAACCCCAAGGCAAGGCAGACACGATCTCGGTCACCTGGTACCGCTGCGTGGTGTCGCCGGAGTGACAAGGGCAAGGCTATGACGGACCGACGGACCGGCCGCGCGAGCGTCGCCCGGGGCGGCTACCGACCGGGCCTGTCACTGCTCGAACTGGTCGTGGTCCTCGGGATCATCGGGCTGCTGGCCGGGCTGATCCTGCCGGCCGTCCACCGGTCCCGGGCGGCCGCCGCTCGGCTGACCTGTGCCGACCGGCTCCGCCAGCTCGGCCTCGCCCTCCACCACTACCACGACGCCCGGGGGCAGCTCCCCCCGGGCCTCACCTCCGAGGACTCGAAGGACCCGTACCCGTACCTGAGCTGGCTGGCCCGGCTCCTGCCGTACCTGGAGCAACCCGCCCTGTGGGACGAGGCCGACCGGGCGTTCCGTGAGGACCGGAACTTCCTCACCCCGGCCCACGCCGTCCGGGCCACCGTCGTCCCCCACTTCCTCTGCCCGGCCGACGGCCGGATTACCGCCCCGGCCTCGAAGGACGTGACCGGCCACCCGGTCGCCTACACCTCGTACCTCGGGGTGGTCGGGCGAAACGCCGGCGTGACCGACGGGCTGCTCTACCTGAACTCGAAGCACCGGCTGGCCGACGCGACCGACGGCACCAGCGGCACCCTGCTGGCCGGCGAGCGGCCGCCGAGCAAGACGTTCGGGTTCGGGTGGTGGTACGCCGGGTGGGGGCAGCGGAAGAACGGCGACGCCGAGTTCGTCCTCGGCACCCGGACCCGGGCGTACAGCCGGACCGAGGGGCCGTGCGACGAGGGGCCGTACCACTTCACCCCCGGCCGGTTCGACGAAGCGTGCGACGCCTACCACTTCTGGTCGCCCCACACCGGGGGTGCCCACTTCCTGTTCGCCGACGGGTCGGTCCGGTTCCTCGCGTACTCGGCCGACGAGATCATGCCGGCCCTGTCCACCCGGGCCGGCGGCGAGGCCGTCACGCCCCCGTAGCCGCACCGCCGGGCGGCGTGGGCGGTGTAGCCCGGCGAGCCGAGGAGCCGGTCGACCGGCTCGGCCCGCTTGTCCGCGGCCGGGTCGTCGAGGAACGCCCGGGCCTCGGCGACGGTCGGGATGCGGCCGGTCAGGTCCAGGTACACCCGCCGCAGGAACTCGGCGTCGGCGGACCGCGGGGCCGACTCCGCCCCGGCCGCGGCGGGGACGTTAGCCGGCGGGCCGTCGGCGGTCCTTCGGTCGGGCCGGGCCGACGGCGCGACATCCGACCGACCGCGGGCGGTCACGCCGGGCCGCGGCGGACGGTGATGCGACCTGTGCCCTGGCCGGTCACCCGCCCGACCTCGGCGGCGTCGGCAAGCCCGGCGGCCCGGAGCTGTCGGACCAGCTCCGCGGCCCGGTCGGCGGGGATCGCCGCCAGGAGCCCACCGGAGGTCTGGGCGTCGCACAAGAGGAGCTGATCGTTCTCGGTCACGTCCGGGGCGTACTCGACCCAGTCGGCCAGGAACGACCGGTTCGCCCGGGTCCCGCCCGGGGCGATGCCCGCGGCGACGTACTCCCGGGCGGCCGGCAGGACGGGGACCCGGTCGGCCCAGACCTCGGCCGTCACCCGGCTCGCCGCCGTCACGTTCCGCAGGTGGCCGAGCAGCCCGAACCCGGTCACGTCGGTCAGGGCGTGGACCTCGTACCCCGCGAGCACCTCGGCCGCCCCGCGGTTGAGCGTGGTCATCACCCGGACCGCGTCGGCGATCGCCCCGCGGTCGTCGTTGCCGTTCTTCGCGGCCGTGGTGATGACCCCCAGCCCGAGCGGCTTGGACAGGACCAGGGCGTCGCCCGGCTTCGCCCCGGCGTTGCTCAGGACCTTGTCCGGGTGGACGGTGCCGACCACGGCCAGCCCGAAGATCGGCTCCTCGGACTTGATCGTGTGCCCGCCGACGATCGGTGCCCCGGCCTCGGCGGCCACCTCCGCCGCCCCGGCCAGGATGTCGCCGAGCACCGTCGCCGGCAGGGCGTCCGGGAAGCCGACGACGCTCAGGGCGGCCAGCGGAGTTCCGCCCATCGCGTACACGTCGGACAGGGCGTTGGCCGCCGCCACCCGGCCGAAGTCCCGGGGGCCGTCGACGATCGGGGTGAAGAAGTCGGTGGTCAGGACCAGGGCCGTGTCGTCCGACAGCTTGTACACCGCGGCGTCGTCGGCGGTCGAACTGCCGACCAGGACGCGGGGGTCGGTGACCGGCGGGAGCAGCCCGAGTAGCGGCAGGAGGAACCCGGGCGGGTGCTTGGCGGCGCACCCGGCCCGCTTGGCCAGGGCGGTCAGACGGATCGGGTCGGGGGGCATGGCGGCTGTCCTGGAAGGGCGGGGCGCGTCCCGGGGAATAGGATAGTCGGCCGCCGGGTCCGGCCCCAGCCATCATGAATGCGGTGCCGGCGGCCGGATGTCACCGACCGGGCTCTGAATCAGGCGGGGTGGGGCTGCCACTGGAGGACCTCGCCCTTCCCGGGGACGGCCGCGTCCCCGGTGAAGCGGTGGTAGCTGCCGTCGGCGGGGAGCGGGAAGCCGAGCCCGGCGAGGTGCCGGGCGTAGAGGCGGAGGAAGGCGGGGGCGTAGTCGCAGGCGAGCCCGAAGGTCGGCAGGAGGCGGAGCGGCTTCAGGCTGATGATGGTGCCGCGGGTCATCCAGGCCCCGGCCCGCAGCTCCGCCCCGCTCATGAGCACCAGGGTGCCGCCCTTCATCTGGAGGCCGGCGAAGTCCCGGACCGGGCCGCGAACGGCGATCAACCCCCGCCGCATCCGCATCCCGACCTCGATCCCGGCCGCCCCCTCGACCAGGATGGTGCCGCCGCTCATGCCGGACACGCTGCCGCGGTAGGCCGACCCGACCTGCCCGCCGGCGTCGCCCCGGACGTGGATGGTGCCGCCGGCCATCTCCCCGCCGACCCAGTCGGCGGCGCTGCCGTGGACTTCGATGTGGCCGCCCCGCATGTGGGCCCCGAGGTGCATCCCGACCGGGCCGTGAATGGTGATGTGGCCCCGGGTCATCTTCCGGCCGACCCATCGGACCCGGCCGAGGTCGCCGTGAAGGGTGACGTGGTCGCTGCCGTCGCCCTCGACCTCGAAGAACTCGTCCAGCCGGAGCCGCCGCTTGCCGTGGTAGACGGGGAGGGCCCGGACCTCGGCATGGGAGAGCGGGGCCAGGACGTCCGGCGAGAGGACCTCGGCCTCCAGCGGGACGGTCGGCGGCTCCAGGAGGGTGAGGGTGAGCATCAGGGACCGCGGGCGATGGATTGAGCGGCTTCGGGGTTGGTGGCTCGGCAGGCCGGGAGCCTGGCGAGCCGGGAGCGTGAGCGACCGGAGAACGCACCTCCGGTCGCTCACGCTCCCGGCTCGCCAGGCTCCCGGCCTGCCTGGGTGGCGGGGCCCACGACTTCGAGCCCGTGGACCCGGTCGGGCCCGACCGGGTAGTTGTCGAAGGACATCGTGTACTGCTGCTGGAAGACCGGCCGGAGGTAGGCTTCGACCGCTTCGTCGTAGGCCGGGCGGACGGCGAACGACCGGCCCTCGACCACCTGCCGCAGTTCGCCTTCTTCGATGACCACCTCGCCGCCCTTGATGACGTACCGGGGGTAGGCGAACATCCGGGCCGGGTCCTTGTCCACGTTGAAGATCGCCACGTCGGCGTCGGCCCCGACCCCGAGGTGCCCCTTGTGCGGCAGCCCGAGCGCCCGAGCCGGCCCGGCCGAGGTGATGACGGCGATCTCCGACAGGGTGTACTCGCGGGTCAGCTCGGGCAGGACCAGGCGGCTGTGGACCGCCCCTGGGATGGTGTTCAACTGCTCCCGGCGGTAGTCGCGGTCCATCAGCAGCCGGATGATCTCCGGGTACCGCCAGAACGGGGCCCCGTTCGGGTGGTCGGTGGTCAGGTAGATGCGCCAGGGGTCGGTGATGAGCAGGAGCAGTTCGAGCCCGACCGCCCACTGGACGGCGTTGGCCGGGCTGCCGGGCTTGTAGGCGTAGGGGACGACGCCGCACCCGGTCTCGTTCTCGACGTCCAGGTTCGCCCACTTCTTGCCGGTCAGTTGGAACAGCAGGTGTTGCCAGGGGCCGTCGGCGGTGATGGTGACGGTGTTCCCGAACAAGACCGCGCCGGCGTCGGCAGTGAGGTTCGGGTTGGCGTTGAAGGCGTCGGCGACGGCCACGGCTTCGGAGCGGATGGTGCCCCAGTCGTCCCCGCCGTAGGCGTGGTACTGGAGGTGGGCGAGGTGGGCGCGGTTGCCTTCCAGCACCTTCATGGTTTCGAGGGTGACATCGACGTTGCCGGGGTTGCCGAGGCTGTTACAGTGCAGGTGCAGCGGGTGCGGCAGGTGGAGGTCGTCGACCATCCGGGCCAGGGCGGCGACGATCGTGCCGGGGGTCATCTTGCCGTAGCCTTCGACCGGGTCGGACAGCCGCTTGGCATCCTTCCCCCACTTCCAGGCCGCCACCCCGCCGGGGTTGACGGCCTTCACGCCGTAGGCCTTGGCCGCCCAGACCAGCCAGGCCAGCACGTCCCGGGCGCGCTCGTACTCGCCGGCTTCGAGCAGGTCGAGCAAGAGTTCGTTGTTGGCCATCAGGACGCAGCAGGTCTTGTCGACGATGGGGGTGTCCCGCAGCTCCTCGTGGGTGTGCTTGGCCGACAGGACCGGGACGGCGGCCTCGTTCACCGTGGTCCAGCCCATCCCGGCGTACAGGTAGCCGGTGGCGAAGGTGGTGGGGGTGACGCCGCCGAGCCCGGCCCGGCGGAGCTTCGAGTGGACGACCGGGACGGCCTTGCGGTGCTGCTCGGGGATCAGCCCGCGGGCGAAGTTGAGGGCGGCCCCGGCGACGTGGGTGTGGACGTCGACCCCGCCGGGGAAGACGACCATGCCGGAGGCGTCGATGGTCCGCCCGCCCTCGACCGCGGCCACGACCTTGCCGCCGGCGATGCAGACATCCCGGACCTCGCCGTGGACGCCGTTCGCCGGGTCGTAGACCGTACCGCCGGTGATTCGCAGCATCGGGCGTCGTTCGTTCGGTTTTGGCGGGCGGGGGCGTGAGCCCCCTGTTCGGTTCAGCGGAACAGGGGGCTCACGCCCCCCGCCCGCCCGGACAGGCGGGCCTACCCCGCCATCACCCCGGCCGGGTCGGGTTCCCAGGCGGGCTTCTTCCGCACCGCGGCGATGATCCGCCGCAGCACCTCCTCGTCGGAGGGGTACGGCCCCTTCAGCGGCGGGCGGAGCGGCAGCGGCACCTCGTCCATCCGGTACACCGTCCCCGGGGCGGTGATGCCGGTCGCGGCCGTCGTGATGTGGACCCGGGCCAGCCGGCTGGTGTGCGTCACCTTCGGGTCGAGCACGATCGTCGGCGTCCGGGCCAGGTGGTCGATGGCCGGCTGGGGCATGGTCGCCCCGGGGTCGGCCCCGAGCACCAGGGTGGCATCGACATCGCCGCGGACCAGGAGGTCCACGCTGGAGAACTCGCCGGGGTTGAACCGCGGGTAGCCGCGGCACAGGTTGATGCCGAACGGGTAGCCGGTGGTGTACCGCAGGACGACGTCGGCCCCGGTGACGTTCCCGTGCCCCCGCATCGGCATGGCGACGAACTTGGTGAAGGCGTTCAGCTCGGCGGCCAGGGTCAGGGCGGCGGCCGAGTTCATGTGCTTGCCGCGGGTCATCGACAGGCCCATGCCGAAGAACAGCACCCCGAACTTGGCCCGCTTCATCCGGTCGGCGAGGTCGGTCAACTGCTCCAGGGTCAGGCCCGTCTCGGCGGCCGCCCGCGGGTCGATCCGTTGGCCCTTCACGATCGCCCGCAGGAGGGTCAGGACCTCGAAATCCTTCCCCGGCCGAACCTGGAGGAAGATGTCCGCGGCCTTGGCGCTCGGCGTTTCGCGGATATCGACCAGTACCATCGTCCGGCCCTTGCGGCCGTTGGGGACGTACTTCCCCTTCTGCATGATGGTGTACTTGGTGAAGTGCCGGGGGTGGCACTCGGCCGGGTTCCCGCCCCAGTAGATGATGAGGTCGGCCCGGTTCTTGACTTCGCCCAGCGTGCAGGACACCTTACCGCCCAACTGGGCGGCGATTTCGGTGGGCCCGTGTCAGAGGCTGGTGTGGCTGTCGATCACCGCGCCGACCAGCTCGGCGAGCGACACGGCCTCCCGGGTGGCCTCGCAGGTGACGTTGCTCAGGCCGTAGACGAGCGGCATGTCGGCGGCGTGGAGGAACTCGGCGGCGGCCTCGACGGCCTCGTCCACGGTGGCTTCCCGGCCGTTCACCAGGGCGGCCGGGTAGAGCCGCTCGGCGGTGTGGTTCTTGAACCACGACTGGCCGAGGATGCACGCCCCCTTCGTCTCCTTGATCCGCTCGCCGTCGGAGTGTAGCTCGATGTCGTCGCAGACGCACCCGCAGAAGGTGCAGGTGGCGTTCTTGGTGACGGTCAGTTCCATCGCTCGCTCCCGGTGACCGCCACGGCGGGCGGGCTACTTGGTGGGGCCGTCCGGACCGGACGGGAGGACGAAGGCTCACCCCAGCTTGCCGCCGCGGAAGCTGCCGCGGACCCGCCGGGGCATGAACCGCCCGGGCTCGATCTCCTCCCACGCCCGGACATCGTCCGGACTCATCGGCACGGGGGCGGCCGTCTCCTGGGGGTCCGCGGGTCGTTCGTCGGTCGGCATGTCGTGTCCCTCGTTCGGCTCTGGTGGCACAGGCCTCCCGGCCTGTGGCATGCGACCACAGGCCGGGAGGCCTGTGCCACCCGCTATACCGGCTCGACCTCCACGTCCCACCCCTTCGACGTGGGCATCCCGGTGCCGTCGGTGTCGCCGCCCATCAGCCGGCACGTCGGCGGGCCGTAGGGCACGAACAGCAGCCCGCGGGGGATGTTCCCGGGCTGGCAGCGGAACACCGCCTCGCCGGTCTCGGTCCGGACCCGCAGGCTGGCCCCGGCCTCCACCCCTAGCTCGGCCATGTCGTCGGCGTGCATCGTCAGGGTGGTGACGATCGCCTCGTAGGCCGGCTCGTCCTTGCCGACGTTCACCTGCTGCCCCTGCTTGCTGGTCCGGCCGGGGATCAGCAGGAACCGGGCCGCCATCCGTCGCCCTCCGGGCCGTGGGAGGGCATTTTACTGGTTGCGGCCGCGGGGCGGAAGGAATACACGGTGAAGTAGCCGCCGCCCGTGCCCGCACAACCCGACCGGCGACCCGGTATGAATCGCGCCGACGCCTTCGCCCTGCTGTGTGAGTACGTGGCCGACCCGGGCCTCCGCCGGCACTGCCTGGCGGTCGAGGCGGCCATGCGGGCCTACGCCCGTCGGCTCGGCCACGACGAGGAGACCTGGGGCGTCGCCGGGCTGCTCCACGACTTCGACTACGAGCGGTGGCCGACCCCGCCGGACCACCCGCTGAAGGGGTCGGAAATCCTCCGCGGCCGGGGCTACCCCGACGAGGTCGTCACCGCCATCCTGTCCCACGCCGACTACCTGTCCGACCGCTACCCCCGCCGGACCCCGCTGGAAAAGGCCCTGTACGCCTGCGACGAGGTCACGGGACTGGTCATGGCGACGGCCCTCCTCCGGCCGACCGGGATCGCCGACCTGACCGCGGCGAGCGTCCGGAAGAAGATGAAGTCGAAGGGCTTCGCCCGCGGTGTAAACCGCGACGACGTGGTCCGCGGGGCGGCCGACTTCGGGGTCGACCTGGACGAGCACATCCAGTTCGTCATCGACGCCATGAAGGGGGTGGCGGCCGAACTGGGCCTGGAGCGGGGGCCGGGCGGCGGCGACGTTCCGGCGGAGCGCGACGAGTGACGCGACCCGGATGGGCCGCGGGGATTCCCGGCCGGCCGGACTCGGGCCCGGGCTGTGCGGGGCCGCTCGGCCGGGGAAGGGGGGCCGTCATTCGGGGGCGAACCGGTAGCCGACGCCCGGCTCGGTCAGCAGGAACCGCGGGCGGGCCGGGTCGGCCTCCAACTTCCGCCGCAGCCCGGCCACGAACACCCGCAGGTAGTGCGTCTCGTGGGCGTTGCCCGGCCCCCACACCTCCTTCAAGAGGAACCGGTGGGTCAGCACCTTCCCGGCGTGCTTCATCAGGGTGGCCAGGAGCTTATACTCGAGCGGCGTGAGGTGGACCTCCTCGCCGGCCCGGGTGACGACCCGGGCGGCCAGGTCGAGCCGCAGGTCGCCGACGGTGACGACCGGCTCCGGGGCCGGGCGGGCGGCGTGCCGCAGGGCCGTCCGCATCCGGGCCAGCAGCTCGCCGGTGCCGAACGGCTTGGTGACGTAGTCGTCGGCCCCGCCGTCCAGGGCCTCCACCTTCTGCTTCTCCTGGTCCCGGGCCGACAGGACGATGACCGGTGCGGTCAGCCACTCCCGCAGCCGCCGCAGGACTTCCTGGCCGTCCGTCCCGGGTAGCCCGAGGTCGAGGATGACCAGGTCCGGCGGCTGGCCGGCGGCCAGTCTCAAGCCCTCCTCGCCGGAGACCGCCTCGGCCACCCGATACCCCTCGGCGGTCAGCGACGCCCGGAGGAACCGCCGGATCGGCGGCTCGTCTTCGATGAGTAACACCAGATGATCGCCGGACGGCATGGGGTCATTCTACCTCGACCCGCGGGGCGTCCTTCGCCCGCGGCAGCCGGACGGCGAACTCGGCCCCGCCGCCGGGGCGGTTGCGGGCGGTGATCGCCCCGCCGTGGGCCTCGGCCACCGCCCGGCAAATCGCCAGCCCCAGCCCGCTCCCCCGGCCGGCGTCGACCGCGGCAGAGGCCCGGTAGAACTTGTCGAACACCCGCTCCTCGGTCCCGGGGGCCAGGCCGGGGCCGGCGTCGGCAACACGGACCGTAAGCCGATCGCCCTCGACATCGGCCGTGACCGTCACCGGGGTGCCCGCCGGGGTGTACCGGGCGGCGTTCTCCAGCAGGTTCACGAACACCTGCTCCAGCAGCAACCCGTCCACGAACACGAGCGGTAGGTCGGGCGGGATGCGGACCTCGACCGGCCGGCCCTCCAGCTCCCGGCGGGTCCGATGTAGGGCCGACCCGACCACCTCCTCCAGGACGTGCCACTGCCGGTTCGGGGCGGCCGCCCCGGCGTCCAGCCGGGACATCTGGAGGACGTTTTCCAGCAGCCGGCCGAGCCGGGCGGCCTCGTCCGAGATCGTTTCCAGCAACTGCCGGCGGGTCCCGTCGTCGGCCGGCGGGGTGTGGAGCAAGGTGTCGGCCGCGCCGGCGACGGCCGCGAGCGGCGTCCGCAGGTCGTGCGAGACGCCGTTGAGCAGCGTGTTCCGGACCCGCTCGGCCTCGGCGCGGGACTCGGCCTCGACCGCCGCCAGGGTCAGCCGGTCCCGCTCCAGGGCCAGGGCGAGCTGGCCGGCGCAGGCCTCGACCAGTTGCCGCTGGTCGGGGGTCAGTCGGCCGTCCGCCCCGGCCGCCCGCACCCCGACCGCCCCGACGACACTCTGCGACCCGGTCAGCGGCACGAACAGGGCCGGGGCGTTGGGCAGGGTGTCGGTCCCCGGCCCGGCCGGCTGGTCGTGGCCGATGACCCAGTGGGCGGCCGGGCCGCCGACCGGGTGGGCGGCGACCGCCGTACCGTCTCCGTACACCAGCCGCGGGCCGCCGTCGCCCCGCAGGTAGAGCACGACTTCGCCGCCGAGCAGGTCGGCCAACTGCCGGCCGGCCGCCGCCACCAGGAACGCCTCCCCGGACACCGCCCCGAGCAGCTTGCCGAGGTGGACCAGGGCGGCCAGCCGCCGCTCCCGCACCCGGCCGCGGTCGAGCTGCGACCGGAGCCGGGCCGCCAGGGTGCCGATGAGCAGCCCGATGGCCAGCATGACGGCGAAGGTGACGACGTACTCGACGTTGGCGACGGCGAGGGTCAGGTACGGGGGGACGAAGAAGAAGTCGAACGCCAGGACGGCGGCCACGCTGGCGAACG
>JAIEQN010000718.1 GCA_019747685.1 Gemmataceae bacterium | reverse complement strand
TGCTGGGGGTCGTACCGGGGGACCTCGTCGAACGGCCCGGCCGGCTCGCCGACCGGTAGCCGCGGGTCGCCGACCACGGCCGCCACCCGGGCCCGGGCCCCGGGCAGCTCCCGCCGGGCGGCCTCGGCCTGGGACCGGAACCGGGCCAGCTCGACCTCGAGCTGGACCACGTCGAGCCGGGCGACCTGCTTGGCCTCCAGCAGGGTCTGCCCGGTCCTGACGGCGTCGCCGGCGAGCTTGACCAGCTCGTCCAGGACGGCGATCCGTCGCTCGAGGGCGTACAGGTCGTAGAACGCCGCCCGCACGTTCCCGATCAGGGCGTACCGGTCGCGGAGCAGGGCCAGGGTCGCCTGGTCCACCTCCCGGGCGGCCACCGCCTGGGAGAGCGACAGCTTGTGGCCGGTGACAATCTCCTGGGTGACCCGGGGGACGTTGAGGATGCCGCCGGGGCCGGTGCGGTCCCCGATCTCGTCCCAGTTCACCCCCAGGTTCGGGTTCGGGTAGAGCCCGGCCTGGACCTGCCGGCCCTGGGCGGCGTCGATGTTAAAGATCGCCCGGCCGAGCCGCGGGTTGCGGGCGACGGCGAGCCGGACCAGCTCGTCCACCTGCACTGGGGGGGCCGCGGGGACCGCCTCGTTCGGGGCGGGCGGCGGACCGGCGGCGGGAGGTGCCTTCGCCGCCGGCTCTTGGTGGGACGCCCGAATGACCCCCGGGTCGGCTTTCCGCGCCGCGGGGGCGAACTCCGCCACGGCCGGCGGGTCGTAGGCCGGCGGCCCGGAGGCGCACCCGACCGCCCCGGCCGCGACCGCCCCGCCGGCCAGCCACCGGAGTACGCGGCGGCCACTCGTCTGGGACGAACTTTCCATGCCGCTCCTCCAGTTTCGACCCGGCGGGTCAGGGATTGTGAACCCATCGTTCGCGGACAGCGCGGGCGGGAGTCGGAGGGGCGGGGTTCAACAGCGGAAGGCGTGGCAGTACCGGAGTTGGTCGTGAGGTGACGCGGCGACCGCGACGGGGACGGGCAGGGGTGGGTCGAGGCCCCACGCCGACGGGCAGTCGTGGCCGTCCCCGGGGGCCGTGACGGCCTGGTCGCCGGACCCGTGCCCACCCACGACCCGCTCGCCGGTGGCAAGCGGAGGGACGAGGTCGATGCCCGGGCCGTGCGGGCACGGCGGGTGGGGCGCCGGCCGCGGGTCGGTCGGTTCCGGCCGCGGCTCACGGTTGGTCTTACACCCGCAGCAGCGATCGGCCGGTCTCTCGACGGCGGACTGCGGGACCGGTACGGCGGCGGGTTCGGTCCGGAGCCGTGCAACGAGGTGGCACGGGCAACGCAGCGGCCCGCCGGTCGTCACCGACATGACCGCCGCGATGATCGCCGCTACCAACCGCATGACGCACCCGCCGGAGACGAGCGGGTGGACGTTCCGGTCCCCCGTGTCTTCCATCATCGGCCGGCCGCAGTCAGAACGATGAGAAAAACCGGACCCGCCCGCAGAGTCGGCCGACACCCGCGGCCGCCTCACTCCGGGAACGGGAGCCGGCGGTGAGTCGTCCGCCGATCCTCCGCCCCGTCCGGCGGCAGCGAGAACCTTCGCTCCGGTCTTGCATCCGCACCCGCCCGAAGTGAATCACGGCCGCGAAATGGCCCACGCCACAAGTGGCTCGGTCGGTGCTTCGGTTTGTGCGGCTAGTGCCTGGTTTCGTGGCACGTCATCGTGAAACGGAGCCTGAGCCGAGGACGAGAGCGGAAGCGAAAGGTACTACCAGACCGCCAGTTCCGCCCACCCGGACGCGCCCGGCTCGGACGGTACAGCGGTTGCCAAGTACGATCCGGCGTTCTCCCCGATCCACACACGAGATCTCTTCCATGACCCGCCTGACCGGGGCCGTTGCCGCCATGTTGCTGGTCCTCTCACCGGCTACGGCCACCCTCGACCGGGCGCCCAGATTCTCCGAGCGTCCGGAGGTTCCCCGGCTGGCTCTCGGCAAGAAGCCGACCCCTGACACCACCGAAATTCCGCCACCGCCCGAGGCCCAACTCACGACCGAGACCGAGGTCCTCCTCGACGGCCAGAAGTGCCGATACCGGGACGTTCCCTCGACGGCGGCGGTGGTGCGGATGGTCGTTGCCCCGGACGGCCTGACCATCACCCGGGTCGAGTTCCGGACCCGCCGCTAGCACCGGCCCCACTCGACTCGCACGACAGCCCGGGGCCACCGCGGCGGCCCCGGGCCTTTCGCGCCACGTCCCGGACTACCGGCACGGGTGGGTCACGGCCGGGGCCGCCGTCGGCTGACCGGGGGTCCCGGCCGCCGGCCCGGTGGCCGCGGCCGGGTAGGTCCGGACCACCCCGTCGGTCCCCCGCACGGAGACGAACGACGGCCCGCCCTGCTGGGCGGTCGGGCCCTCGACCGGGAACGTCCGGACGACCCCGTCCGGGCCCCGGATGGCGACCGTGGCCGGGGCCGCCGTGGGGACGGGCGCGAGGGCGGGGGACGCCGCCGGGCGGTAGGTCACGGCCGGCGGGGAGGCGACGACGACACCGGGGGTCCGGTAGGTGGGCGCGGTCCGGGCGGATTGGCCGCGGGACGAGCCGCGGAAGGCCATGTCGCTCCACCGCTCCCCCGGGGGCGGGGCGGCCCCCGCCGGGGTGAACGCCGCGAGGGCCAGGACGGCCGCGGTCGCGGCACCGAAGAGCATCGACGGCTTGGTCTGCGAAACGGACATGAACGGTCTCCTTGAGGTCGCCGGCGTACCGCCGGAACCGCTCCCCCGGCCCAGTGCGAGGGGAGCAGGGCGGGTGCCACCGGTCAGGGTGGTAAAGGCGTTGACCGATGCGGAATTCGGTTGGTTGTCCGAGGCCCGTTAGGACGGACGGGCTGGCGACGTTCGCACGGCCGGTAGGCCGGCGGTCAACAGGTGAAGTGGCAGTAGACGAGCACCAGGTCCGGCGGCGGTGTGACGAGCCGCCACGCGGCGGTGACATGAGAGGCGGTGGTAGGACTCGTGGGGGCGATCGCTACCCCGGCGGCGGGCCCGGTCGTGTCAACCGGGGTCTCGCCATCGACGACTTTGGCGACCGGCGGGAGCGCCCCGGCCGTCACCGTCCGTTCGCACCCGCACGCCGCGGCCGCCTGGGAAAGTCCCGGGGAACGGTCGGCACGACCGACCGGGGCCGATGCCCCGTGACGGCAGCACCCGTGCGGGGATCCGTCTAGGGGAGCGGTCGGGGCGGAGCAGCAGCAGCCGAGGGCGAGCATGCCGGGGCAGCCGAGCTTCACCCGCCCGTCCGGGCAGACGCAGCGGACGCTGGGCATCCCGGTCGGGACGGTCAGGACCGCCGCCGCAACCGCGAGGACCTTCAGCAGGGTGCCGCCCGGCAGGACCATCACCGCCCTCCTCCACCAAACCATTGTCGGCCCGCCGCCGGCCGGCGGTCAACCCGGGTCGCCGGAAATCTGGATGCTAAGAGCGGGAGGTGGTGACACAATTCCTCCCCGCTATCCGGCTTTACCGGCGGACTGCTCCACCCTTAACGGGAAGGTGACTCCCAGGCGCATGCCACTATTGCGGCAGATCGGTGACGGCGGACGACGCTGTCACTCCGGACCGGTAGGCGATGCGTTCGGTCGGTCGCCCGAGTCGCCCTCACGCCTCACCGAGTGGCGGTGAAGGTCAACGAGCGGAACGACCCGGCCTCGGAAACGGGACAAGAGGCGGCGTGGGAAGTGAGGGAGGCCCGTGGACGAACCCCGGGCCTCCCGTGCGGCCGCCGCCACACCGGTCAGACTACTTCGAGCTGCAGGCGGCCTTCTTCGCCGAGGAGCAGCGCTCCTTCTCGTCGGCGGCCGCGGCCTGACTCGTCGCACAGCACGACCCGGCACCCGGGCAGCAGCAGTTGCCCGTCGAGCAGCAGCCCGCGGCCTTCGTCAGCGTCTTGGCGACATCGGCCGTCGCCCGCTTCGACAGGTCGCAGCACGCCCCCTGCCCGGGGCAGCAGCAGTCCCCGGTGACACAGCACCCGGCCGAGGCGCTGGTGGCCGACACCGGGGCCGAATCCGTGCCGGCAAACTCGTCACAGCACGGCGACCCCGGGTAGCAGCACTCCGAGCCGGGGTAGCAGCAGCTCCGGAACGTGTCCGAGAACCCCCACGCCACGCCGCCGGCCGCCAGGGCGACCGTCAGGCCCGCGAGGGCAAGGAACTTGGTCTTCATCGCTTCGTACTCCGTTGAATGGAATGGGTGTGAACAGGTTGACCGAAAGTGTGCACGCGGGGGTACGGGGCAAGCCCCGCTCCCGGGTCCGCCTGTTAACAGAGCCAGACGCAATGACGGAGGTGAAGTGGAGGGTCGGCCCACCGCGGCGACCGCGTCGCCAGGGTGGGCGAGACGGTGCGGCCCGCGACCTCGAAGGCCGCGGCCACGAAGCTCGCCGGCCCCAGGTCGGGGACCGGGAGTTCGACCTTCGGGGCGACGGACGGCGGCCGCTCGCAGCACGCCGCCCTGCAGGGCGGCGTGGGCTTCGGTGCCGGGGCAGACGGCTCCGGCGGTGCGTGAGCCGGCCCGTCCGAACAACAGCAGCGACCCGAACCGGTCGTGCATTTCGTGCAGGGGTCAGCCGCGACAGGTTTCGAGACCGGTGCCCGGCCGCAGCACGCCGCACCGCCGACGGTGCAGCACCACCCCGGCGGAGGAACCAGGAGCGGTCCGCAGAGGCAGGCCAGAACTCGGCACAGGCTTCCCGACATCGAAACCCCAGCGGCCCGAGAGGGGCACAGAACACCTTTACGATACCCACCTCATACTATTGCAGCAACCTCGACCACGCTCCCCCGAGCCATGCAGTTACGTGGGGCCGCGGTGCCGCTCAGGATCGGAATCGCGGGGTTCGACGGGCGCGGGCAACCGAGGTAGACTATCGCCATGCTGCCCGGGAACGCCGCCGACCTCCTGTCCCGCTTCGACCGCGTCACACCCGCGGACGGCGACGAACTGGCCGAGCTATCCAAGGAGCGCGGCTGGGTCGAGGCGATCCGCTACTTCGCCGAGCGCGGCATGTTCACCCCGGCCGGGGAGGCGGAGGCGGCGCAGATCCTCGCGGCATCGAACGAGTGGACCGACGGCCTCACGATGGACGAGTTAGTACTGCCGCCGGCCGACGAAGAAGACCGGCCGGTGATCGTCGGCTGAGCGGGTACAGAATCGGTACGGAAAGCCACGCATGGCGTGCAAACGGACTTTCCAGACACGTCACCGACGAGCCGGATCCCTCGAATCTGGCCCGTTCTCATGCACCCTTTGCACGCCATGCACCCGCGAGACCGCTTCTGCATCGGGAAGTATCGCCTGATTGGCCAGCAGAATTGTTTGGTGGAGGCTTCAAGATGCCGGGACCGAAACGCCAGGCCATTGAGGCCAGGTTCGCTGTCTACCTCGTGAAGGGTGGCGACGACGAGTGTTGGGGCTGGACTGGCCCGATCACCAACAGCGGCCACCCGACGATCGGCAAGGGTGGGAAGGGAGCGGGGCAGACCTCGGCCCGGATCGTGGCCTACCGGATCAAGACGGGGACTGGCCCCGAACGCGAAGTCCTGACGACCTGCGACTGCAAGCTCTGCCTCAACCCGCGCCACCTCGTCCTCGCCGGCGAGAAGTCAAGGGCGACCCTGCGGAAGCGGTTCGAGGAGAACGTGCAGAAGGCAGGCGAGGACGATTGCTGGCACTGGAAGCAGAAGCCGGGCGCGGCGGGGTATGGTCGGCTTTCGATGGGCAAGGGGAACAGCCCAGCGCTTGCACACCGTGTCGCATGGGAGCTTTCCTGCGGCCCAGTCCCCGAAGGGGTTCGCGTCCGTCAGAAGTGCGGCGACCGGCTTTGCTGCAACCCCGCACACCTGTTTCTGTCACTGAACTCCCTCGACGACCCAGAGGTCTCGGCCAGAGCGGTGGAGGCGTGGCTAGCTCTGCGGGCCTGAACCCTTCCGCTTCTTTTTCCCTTGCTGCCGCTGCTGCGACTTCCGGCCGGGGCGATAGCCTTTCTTCTGCCCGACGTTCGGCAGCCCCCGCTCTCCCGGATTCTCGCCCTTCGACGGATTCGCCACGGTGTGGTAGTGGTCGTCGTCCCCGTCGCCCTGGGCGGCACGGTTCGCGGCTCGCCTCCGCGCCTCGATCGCTTCCTTTGGCGGGTTGGCCGGGATGAGGCAATCGCACCCGTTCCCGATCAGGTCCTGACGCCCAGCCTGGATCAGCGCCTCCCGCACCGTGAAGTAGTTCGACGGCTTGAAGAATTGCATCAAGGCCCGCTGCATCTTGCGGTCCCGCATCCCCCTAGCGACCTTGACCTCCTTCTTCGTAAAGGGATCGATCCCGGTTACGTAAAGACATGTGGCGATGTCGAACGGGGCCGGGATGAAGTCCTGGACCTGGTCCGGGCGGTAGCCGTTCCGCTTCAGGTACAGGGCCAGGTCGATCATCTCCGCCAGGTCGCTGCCCGGGTGGCTGGCGATGAAGTACGGGACGATCCCCTGGTTCGGCTTGCCGGCCGCCGCCGACGCGGCCCGGAACTGCTCGGCGAAGGCCCCGAAGTTGTCGATCGGCGGCTTCTTCATCAACTCCAGTACTTCCGGACTGGTGTGTTCCGGGGCGACCTTCAGCCGGCCGCCGGTGTGGTGGGCGGCCAGCTCCCGGACGTACTCGGGCGACAACTGGGCCAGGTCCATCCGCACCCCGCTGCCGACCGCCACCTTCTTCACCCCCGGCTCGGCCCGCACGTCCTTCAGCAGCTTCACCAGCGGGCCGTGGTCGGTCCCGAGAAGCTTGCAGATCGTCGGGTGGACGCACGAGAGCCGCTTACACTTCGCCTCGACCTCCGGCCGGGTACACCGCATCCGGTACATGTTGGCGGTCGCCCCGCCCACGTCCGAGATCGTCCCCTTGAACTCCGGGTCGGCGGCGACCTTGCGGACCTCCCGCAACACCGACCCTTCGGACCGGCTCTGGATGATCCGCCCCTGGTGGGCGGTGATCGAGCAGAAGGTGCAGCCGCCGAAGCACCCCCGCATGATCGTCACCGAGTCCTTGATCATCTCGTAGGCCGGGACCGGCTCGGTGTAGCTCGGGTGCGGCCGGCGGGTGAACGGTAAGTCGTAGACCGCGTCCATCTCGTCTTGAGAGAGGGGGACCGCGGGCGGGGTCTGGACGACCGCCTGCCGGTCGTGGAACTGGACCAGGGTGGCGGCGTTGAACGGGTTGGTGTTCGAGTGGATCAGCCGGGTCGCCTCGGCGAACGCCAGCTTGTCGTCGCGGACCTGCTCGAAGCTCGGGATTTGAACCAAGTTCTCGTAGGGCACGCACTGCGTGCCGTGGCGGTCGAAGTCGGCATGCGGTGCGTGCCCTACGAGTTCCGCACTCTCCTTCGCGCCGAGCGCGAACGCGACCCCCCGGAGGTCGCGCAGGTTCTGAACCGACCGGCCGGAGGCGAGCCGCTGCGCGATCGTGAGGATGTTGGCTTCCCCCATCCCGTAGACGACCAGGTCGGCCTTGCTGTCCAGCACGATCGACCGCTTAACCGTGTCGCTCCAGTAGTCGTAGTGGGCCAGCCGGCGGAGCGAGGCTTCGACGCCCCCGGCGACCACCGGCACGCCCGGGTACGCCTCCCGGGCCCGCTGGCAGTAGGCGAGGGTGGCCCGGTCCGGGCGGAGGCCGATCCGCCCGCCGGGCGAGTAGGCGTCGTCGTTGCGGACCTTCTTGTTCGCCGTGTAGTGATTGATCATCGAGTCCATGTTCCCCGCGCTGACCGCGAAGAACAGCCGCGGCCGGCCGAACTGCCGCCACGGCTCACACGTCTTCCAGTCCGGCTGACTGAGGACGGCCACCCGGAACCCGGCCCGCTCCAGCACCCGATGGAGGATGGCGGCGGCGAAGCTCGGGTGGTCGACGTAGGCGTCGCCGGTGACGAACACCACGTCCACCGCGTCCCAGCCGCGGGCCGCGACCTCGGCCGCGGTCGTCGGGGCGAACGGGGCGGCGTACCGGTCGTGCCAGAGCGGTAGGGACATCCGCGCCGGTTGGGCTGGTGGGTTGGTTGGCATCCGATGGGCTGAATGGGAGAACGGTCCCGTTAAGTGGTCATTATACCGGGGTTTGGGCCGACGTGATGAGGCCGGGGCGGAATCGCCCCGACCTGAATCCGCCTCAAACACTCAACCACTCCCGGCGTGCAGTTGCGGAACCGAGCCCATGCCCTCGCCCACAATTCTTCCCGCCGGCTGCCGGTGGTTGTTGCTGACGGTCTCCCTGGCCGTGTTCGCCGGCGGTTCGGCCGCCGGCCAGGACGCGCCACGCCCGGAAGTGACCGTGGCGTATCGCGGATTGGGCGCCGGGGCCGACTTCCCCTTCCGCTGGGAGGGCTACGGCACCCACACCCGCCACGTCGGCGTCTTGAACTGGCTGGTGCCCGATACCGAGGCCGGGACCGCCGGTCTAGGGCGGGAGTTCCGGTCGTTCTGCGGCGAGGCCCTGGTCGGGGTCGAGGCCGGACGGACCTACCGGTTCGAGGTCCAGCCGGCGGACGGGCCGGCCGGGTTCGGTCTACCCGATACCGACGAAGGGAAGGCCGCGGCCGCCCGCCGGACGACCTACCTCCGCGAGCTGTTCGGCCGGCGGTACGACCCGGACGCCTGGGCGACCGACCCGGACGCCGCCCGTGCGTTCCAGGCGGCCGTCTGGGAGATCACCCACGAGGCCGAGCCGGCGGACGGGTCGGCCGCCCGGCTCGACCTGTTCGACGGTGCCTTCCGGGCGGACTACCCAGCCCCGACCGACGCCCCGGCGTTCGTCCGGACCGCGCAGGAGTATCTCGGCGGGCTGACCGGGGATGACGCCCCGTTCCGCCAGAACGGGGCCACCGTCGGGCGGCAACTGGTCCGGCTGGGGGGCCTGCCGAGTCCGGCCGCCGGCGGGGCGGCGGCCCAGTCACAATTCGGACTGGCGTCGGCGGGGAGCGCCGGCGGGGGCGGGGCGGCCGGTTCGACTGGCCCCGGCGGCTTCGGCGGGGCAGCCCCGTTCGGCGGGGGGCTCGGCGGCCTCGGGGGCGGGTTCGGCGGGCTCGGGGGCTTGGGCGGCGGGTTCGGTGGGGGTGGGTTCGGCGGCTCCGGGTCCGTCCCGACCGGCCCGTTCGCCTCCTCCCCGGCGGTCCCGCCGCCGTCCCTCTTCACGCCGACCGGCGGGCCACCCGAGACACTCCCACCGTTCACGGCACTGCCGCCCGAGGTGATACCTCCGCCGCTCGGCGGTCCGACCGACACACTCCCGCCGTTCGCGGGCCTTCCCCCCGTGACCCCCGAAGTGTTACCTCCCCCGTTCGGCGGGCCGACCGAGACCCCGACCGGCACCCCGACCGAGGTCCCGCCCGCGGGTGGGCCGTCGGGCCCGCCCGGGGTGGCGCCGACCCCGACCGCACCGGTCCCGATCCCCGCTCCGGCCGGGCTGGTCCTCGGGCTGATCGGGGCCGGGGTGGTGCTCGCCCGGCGGGCCGCCGGCCGGGCGAAACGGTAGCCCCTCTTACCCGCCGCCGGCCGGCGCGGTATGATGCCGGCCGGCGGGCCGGTCGCTCCCGGTCCCCCTCTCCCAGAGAAAGGACCGGTCGGATGGCCAAGTCCGCCAAAGCCGCCCTCGCCCTCACCCGCGAGCAGTTCCGCGGCCACGCCAAGCCCCTCCCGGTGGTCATCAACGGGAAGGAGCTGACCGCGATGGCCAAGGAGTTCTCCACCGGGTCGCTCGGGTGGAACATCAACGACAAGCTGGCGGTCGAGGTCGGCGGGCAGACGGTGATGGTGCAGGTGGGGCTGAACCTGACCATCATCGGCAGCAAGGACTTACCCCAGGACGGGGGCGGGCCGCCCGCCGCGGCCCCGCCGGTGGCCGCCCCGGCCGCCGACACCCCGCCGGACGCCAGCGGCCAGGCGTCGTTCTAGTCACTAGTCATTAGTCCTTGGTCATTTGTCGTGGGGCACGCACCGCGTGCCGGCGGGACTACCACGGCACGCGGTGCGTGCCCTACCGACCCGGAGCCGACCGTGGAAGTCGTCGAGTACCGCGGCTGGAAGAACAACCTGAAGCTGTCCAACGGCGATGTCGAACTCGTCGTCACGCTCGACGTCGGCCCCCGGGTGATCGACTACCGGCTGCCCGGCGGGGTCAACGTGATGAAGCACTACGACGAGCAGTTGGGGCGGTCCGGCGAGCCGGAGTGGCAAATCCGCGGCGGGCACCGGTTCTGGCTCTCGCCGGAAGACCTGACCCGGACGTACTTCCCGGACAACCGCCCCGTCAAGCACGAGCCGCTCGGACCGCACGCCGCCCGGGTCGTCGCCCCGCCGGAGGAGGAGTACGGCGTCCAGAAGACGATGGAACTGCGGCTGGCCCCGACGGGCACCCGGGTGGACGTGAAGCTGCGGGTGACGAACACCGGCCGGGAGCCGACCGAGCTGGCCCCGTGGGGGCCGACCGTCCTCGCCCCGGGCGGGGTGGAGATCATCCCGCTGCCGCCCAAGTCGCCGCACCCCGGGAGCGTGAAGAACGCCAGGTCCCCGGCCGACTTCGGCCCGAACCAGGAGTTCGTCCTCTGGCCGTACTTCGACTTCACCGACGCCCGGTGGACGTTCGGCAGCCGGTACATCTTCCTCCGGCAGGACGTGACCAAGGGGCCGACCAAGATCGGCCTGGCCCACCGGATGGGGTGGGTGGCGTACCTGAACTCCGGGACGCTATTCGTTAAGCGGTTCGACTACCGCGAGGGGGCCGTCTACCCCGACCGCGGCACCCGCTACCAGACGTTCACCTACCAGGAGATGCTGGAGATGGAGACGGTCGGCGAGCTGGTGACGCTCCGACCGGGCCAGTCGGCCGAGCTGGACGAGTCGTGGGAGCTGTACGGGAACGTCCCGCCGGTCCGGACCGAGGCCGACGTGGACCGGGTCATTTTACCGCTGCTCCAGGCCGGGTGAACAACGGGCCACAGATCGGACAGAGAGGACACGGGTAAAAACAAGAAAATGATTCCGGTCTGAATCTGTGTTCGTCCGGACTGTAGCTGTGGCGGTGTTCGTCCGTTTTTACCCGCCGGCCGGCGGGGTCGGGCCGGGGAGGTCGAACAGCCGGCGGAGGAGGTTTTGCAGGCCCGGCTCCTCGATCCGGTCGACCGCCTCGGCGGGCGTCAGCCACTCCCGCTGCCGCACCCCGGCCTCCGGCCAGGCGTCCTTGGCCTCGGTCACGACCATCCGGTAGACCAGGACGAGGTGGTCCCGGTCGAACTTCCGGTAGACGTAGCTGCCGACCGGGTCGGGGTCGAGGGTGCCGACCAGCCCGGCCTCCTCCCACGCCTCGACCAGGGCCGCCTCCCCGGCCGTGTGCCCGGCGTCGATCAGGCCCTTCGGGACCACCCACCGGCGGCCGCCCCGGGACGTGACCAGGCAGACCCGGCCGTCGGCCACCGGGACCGCCGCCGCCTGTCGGACCTGTTGGGCCATCGTCGGTCGCCCCCGGCGAAGCTTACCATACTGTTCTGGCCGATCCGGCCGGCGGGTCAACCCCGGCCCGGCGGCACACCGTCCCGGCCGTTATCACGATCGGGCACCGGCCGGAACGCCGGTGCCCCCGGTTCCCGCTCGCACTCCCGGCCGGGACGGTATACCATCCGGTGAAACCGCCCCGCGCCACCCGGGCCGACTTCGTGCGAACCACGCGCCAGGAACTGACCGTCCGCCAGGTGATGCGGCCCGACCCGGTGACGGTCGACCCGGGTTGCCCGCTGGACGTGGCCCTGGGGCTGATGAACCTGCACCGGATCGGGGCCCTGGTGGTCGTCGGCGGGGGCCGCGAGCTGGTCGGCATCTTCACCGAGCGGGACCTGCTCCGGCGGGTCGGGTCGGCCCCGGCCGGGTGGCAGGAGCGGCCGGTGGCCGACTGGATGACCGCCGACCCGCACACCATCGGCCCGGAGCTGGGCTGGGAGGAGGCCGTCGGCCTGATGGACCGGCTCCGGGTCCGCCACCTGCCGGTGGTCGAGGGCCGGCGGGTGGTCGGGCTCCTGTCCACCCGGATGCTGATGGACTGGCGGACCGAGTACCAGAACCGGCTGATCGGCGAGCGGACCCGGGAGCTGCGGCAGGCCAACGAGCAGCTGATCGCCCGGGACATGGAGCTGACGTACCACCTGCGGGCGGCCGGCCGGTTCCAGCGGCGGTTGTTGCTCCCGTCCACCCCGCCGGACTGGCCCGAGGTCCGGTGGGGCGTGCACTACTCGCCGCTCGACCACCTCGGCGGGGACTACTACGACCTCGGCCGGCCCGGGCCGGACCACCTCGGGGTGCTGATCGCCGACGCCAGCGGGCACGGGCTGACCGCCGCGATGGTGGCCATCCTGTCCCGGATTGCGTTCGTCGAGGTCGGCGGGCGGTCGGCCAGCCCGGGGGAAATCCTGGCGGCCATGAACGCCCGGCTCCAGGGGCTGACCGACGACCGGTTCGTGACCGCCTTCTACGGGGTGCTCGACCGCCGCACCCGGGCGTTCACCTACGCCAACGCCGGCCACCTGCCGCCGCTGCGGTACGTCCGGGCGACCGGGGCGGTCGAGCCGCTGTCGGCCCAAGGATTCATGCTCGGGATCATGCCGGGCGAGGTCTACCGGGAGAAGTCGGTGACGCTCGAACCCGGGGACCGGGTGTGCCTCTACACGGACGGGGTGGTGGAGGGGCGGAACGAGATCGGGGAGGCGTTCGGGGCGGACCGGCTGCGGTCCGCCCTGGCCGAGTGCGGGCGGGAGCCGGCCGACCGGCTGGCCGGGACGCTGATCGGCCGGCAGCAGGCGTTCACCGGCGGCCACCCCGCGGCCGACGACATCACCCTGGTGGTCGGCGAACTGCGGGCCGAGTCGTAGCGGGCGTCTCGGCTTGGTGGCACCGGCCGGGCGGCCCGGGCCACCCAGCCGAGACCCGACGGACCCGTAGGACGGGGCGACCCAGCGCCCGGGCCGGCTCGGATTGGTTTGGTTCGGCAACCCGTACACCCTGCGGCCGAACCAATGAACCCGGTCGGACCGACGCCCGTTCTCCGGCCGAATCCCCCGCCCCTATTTCTCCAGCACCCGGTACGTCGGGAGGTCGGCCGGGTGGACGGCCTTCGGGTCGAGGCCGAGCGCCTGGGCCTCGCGGAACGCCTCGGCCGCCTCGGCCGGCCGGGATTGGGTCAGGTGCAAGACCGCCTGGTGGAACCGCCGCAGCGGCGTCACCTCCCGCGTCAGGGCCTCGGCCAGGTCGCGGTCGGCGGCGGCGAACTGCTTCAGGGTGATCCGGGCCCGGGCCCGGGTGTCGAGCAGTTCGGACGACAGCCCGCGTTCCTGGGCCGCCCGGCCGACCAGCTCGACCGACCGGCCGGCCGACGCCGGGTCGGCCGCCAGGGTCCAGGCCAGGTTGTTCAGGGCCACCACGTTCCGCCGGTCTTTCGCCAGCACCCGCTCGTAGGCGGCGGCCGCCTGGGCGTACTCCTGCCGGGCGGCGAAGTAGTCGGCCTCCTGAAGCCGTAGCGTGATCGATTCCGGGTCCTCAGCCAGGGCCTCGTCCAGCCACCCGCGGACGGCCGCGAGCTGCCGGTCGGTCGCCCCGCCGGCCCGGACCGCGGCCAGCCCGGCGGCCGCCCGG